>DATFDU010000031.1:0-16271 GCA_035251915.1 Dongiaceae bacterium
CGGCGACATCGTGGCGGGTTTCGCCGCGGCCGCGAAGATCGTTGATGAAGACTATTCGACGCCGACGCAGCACCACAATGCGATCGAGCTTTTCACCACGACCTGCCTGTGGACCGGCGACAAGCTTGCGATCTACGAGCCAAGCCAGATCGTCCACGGCCTGAAGCACGGCGTGGCCGAGCAGCTTGGCATGTCGCCCGACAACATCCGCATCATCAGCCCGTTCGTCGGCGGCGCCTTCGGGTCCAAGGCATCGGTGACGCCGCGCACGGCGCTGGTCGCGCTGGCGGCCCGCCGCCTCGGCCGGCCGGTGAAACTGGTATTGACGCGCGAGCAGGGCTTCAGCGTGGCGACCTATCGCGCGGAGACCCGCCATCACCTGCGACTCGGCGCGGACGCGAACGGCAGGTTCACCGCCCTGTCGCATGAAGGATGGGAAGTGACATCGCGGCCGGATCCCTACCTGGTCAGCGGCACCGACACGACCGCGCGGCTCTACGCCTGTCCCAACGTCTTCACCAAGGTCCGCCTGGTGCATGCCGATCGCAACACGCCGGGCTTCATGCGCTCGCCGCCGGAGGTGCCGTATCTGTTCCCGCTGGAGTGCGCGATCGACGAGCTCGCCGGGAAGCTTGGGATGGACCCGATCGAGCTGCGCCGCCGCAACGACACGATGAAGGAGCCGATCAAGGGCCTGCCCTATACCAGCCGCTCGCTGATGGCGTGCTTCGACCAGGCGGCTGAGAGCTTCGGCTGGCCACGCCGGTCGCCGACGCCTGGATCGATGCGCGAGGGCGATTGGCTGATCGGCTGGGGTTGCGCCAGCACCTGCTACCCGACCGCGCTGGCGCCGGCCGCCGCCCGTGTGACCCTCTGGAAAGATGGCAGGGTCAAGGTCGAGACCGCGGCGCATGATCTCGGCACCGGCGCCTACACCGCGCTGGCGCAGGTCGCGGCGGACCGTCTGGGCGTTCCCGTTGAGCAGGTGACGATGGCCCTCGGCGATTCCGATCTGCCGCCATCGCCAGTCGCCGGCGGATCGATCACCACCGCCAGCGTGTCGTCGGTCATTGCCAAGGGTTGCGACACCATTCGCGCCAAGCTCGGCTTGAATGAATCGGGCCCGATCGACCCGTCGACGCGTCTGGCTGGTTTCGAGCGGCTCGGCGTTTCGGTGATCGAGGAATATGCGGAGTTCGTGCCGCACGGCGTGAAGCCGGCAGGCATTGACAAGCTCTACGCCGGACATTCCATGATCAAAGGCGGCTCGATGATGGAGGATCGCATCCAGTATGCGTTCGGCGCCGAGTTCGTCGAAGTCCGCATCCATGCCCGTACCCGCGAAATCCGGGTGCCGCGCGTCCATGGCGCCTTCGCCGCCGGCCACATCGTCAACCCCAAGACCGCGCACAGCCAGCTGATGGGCGGCCTGATCTGGGGCGTCTCGTCCGCGCTGCATGAGGCGACCGAACTGGATCCGCGGACGGCCCGCTACATCAACGACAACCTTGCCGACTACCTGGTGCCGGTGAATGCCGACATCGAGGACGTGTCGGTGATCCTGGTCCCCGAGCGCGACACGCAGGTGAACCCGCTCGGCATCAAGGGGCTGGGCGAACTCGGTAATGTCGGCACCAACGCGGCCGTGGCGAACGCCGTCTATCACGCGACCGGGCGGCGCATCCGCGAACTGCCGATCAGGCTCGAAAAGCTTCTCGCCTGATTGCGGCTTTCGTTAGAGTCCCGTGACGATGCAACAATTCTTTAATGTGTGAGTTGCACACTCCAGTCGAGCCAATGGGTCCGAGGTGCGGCGGGCGATGTTCCACCTGGTGTTGACCACCTGCTTCGCAGGCATCCTGTGTTACGCCAGCGAGCCCGACGTCGATTACACCTCCGCCGAGCGTTGCCTGCATCAGGGCGCGATCCTCTCCGGCCTCGCCCGCGCGCAGCTGAACTTTCCGCGCATGGAGCAGACATCCCGCATCGTCTGCTCCGGCATCGATGGCACCACGCAGACCGTCTATGTCGGCCATGCTGGGGCCGAGGCGCCGGGGTTTCCCGCGGATGCGCTGAGCCTCCCCACCCTCGACTGAGGCCGCTTCATCGGCTTGCATTCCGGCGAGAACGGCGCCATGTAGTCTATGTTCGATAGGTATCGAATATAGCTCCATTGCGCGCAGGCCTTCATGATTCCCTTTTCCGTTCTCGATTTGTCGCCCATTGCGGAAGGCAAGAGCGCCGGCGACGCGCTGCGCAACACGCTCGATCTGGCGCGCCACGCGGAGCAGCTGGGATACCGGCGCTACTGGCTGGCGGAACATCACAACATGCCCGGCATCGCGAGTGCCGCGACCGCGGTGGTGATCGGGCAGGTGGCGGCGGCCACCAGCACCATGCGTATCGGCTCCGGCGGGATCATGCTGCCGAACCACGCGCCGCTGGTGATCGCGGAGCAGTTCGGCACGCTGGAATCCTTGTTCCCGGGCCGGATCGATCTCGGCCTCGGGCGCGCGCCCGGCACCGACATGATGACGGCACGGGCGCTGCGCCGCGACCTCGCCGCCAACGCCGACCGGTTCCCGGAGGATGTCGCGGAGCTGCGTGCCTATCTCGGCCCATCGGCGCCGGGGCAGCGGATCCGCGCCATCCCGGGCGACGGCCTGGCGGTGCCAATCTGGCTCCTCGGTTCCAGCCTCTTTAGCGCCCAGCTCGCGGCGATGCTGGGCCTGCCCTTCGCCTTCGCCTCGCACTTCGCGCCCGGCGCGATGATGCAGGCGCTCGAGCTCTATCGCGGCCGGTTCGAACCGTCGGAGCAGCTGGACCGGCCGTACGCCATGCTGGGCGTCAACGTGATCGCCGCCGAGACCGACGCGGAAGCGGCGCGGCTCTTCACCTCGCTGCAGCAGAGCTTCGTCAATCTGCGCCGCGGCCAGCCCGGCCGGCTGCCGCCCCCGACCGACGATATCGACCGCTTCGCCACGCCGGCTGAGTTGGCCCAGCTGCGCCAGGCGCTTGCCTGCTCGTTCGTGGGTGCGCCACCCACGGTGGCTGCTGGCTTAAGGGCTTTTGTTGAGCAGACCAAGGCGGACGAGCTGATCGTCAGCGGCCACATCTTCGATCACGCCGCGCGCTTGCGCTCGTTCGCGATCGCGGCACAGGTGCGAGACTCGCTCGCCGCGCAGACCGAAACCGAATGAGGGAAAAGAAAACGGCGGCGAAGACTGAGGGGGAAGGGGAGTGCTTCGCCGCCGGGCCGCTGAGGGCAAGCGGCCACATTCGGACAATACAACTCTCGTTTGCCGTGATGGTTCCATCGACTCGCAATTTTTTCTGAGGAGGCGTCGGCCGCGCACGCCGCCAGAGCTATGCACAGCTTTTCGAAGACGCGGCGCGCGCGTCAACTCATATCGGGCTCCTCGGGCCCAGGCGCCAAATCCGCTTGAATTTCAATCCGTGGCACAAGTGCAGCGCGCACGCATCCAGCGGTGCTGGGTCGGGTATCATCGGATTGTCCGGGACCATCTGCGTGGAGATCGTCGCTCTCTCACGGAAGCGCCCCTCTTGTCACAAGCTGCTGTCCCGCGGCGATGTCATTTTTGATTGCCAGAGGTGACCCGGAGTCATAACGTTTGTGCGTTGCAATGAGCCAAGACTGGGCAGACCCGTTTTCCGTGGCCGGAGCGACGGAGTTATCCACCGGCTTCGGGCAACGACGGATCAGGGATGGGTCAAGGGTTGGGATGCTTCGGTGAGGCGAAGCGTCCGACGCCCTGGCATCTCTGCGAGGGAGGTAGGTTCGGTGGCCCATTACATTAGCGTGCTGATGCCGCTGAGCGCCGGTGGCTGGCGGGCGCTGTTTCCCGATATTCCCGATTGCGAGGTCGAGGGCGAAAGCCTCGATTCCACGGTGCTGCGCGCCGCGGGCGCCCTGAGCGAATGCGTCCACAGCCGTTATGGCGACGGGCCGCCCTCGCCGCGGGAGTTGAACGAGATCAAGGCCGACGACCAGTGGGTCGCGACCCACGCGGTCGACTGGGCCAAGGCGGTCGTCACCATGGTGCCGTTGCGCGGCGAGCAAAACGCGCACGCCTAGGGCTTCTTCATCCACCGAGCCAGGGAATGCCGGCCGATTGCCGACCTGTGCGGCGACGTGATATGTCCGGCCGGACGCGCCGAACATTGTCGAGGCTAGGCTGGGGGGTGCTCATGCGGCAGAACGATGAATGGGGTGCCTGGCGCCGGGCGGCGCTCGCACTCGTGCTGGTGCTGGCCGGTTGCGCGGGCAAGCCATCGGCGCCGCCGGAGCCGTCGATCGTCGGCCTCTGGCAGGCGCAGGAGATTGCGGGCACTGCCGTTCCCGCAGATGCGCGCATCACCCTCTCGCTATATGGCGACGGCAGGGCGGTCGGCCGCGCCGGGTGCAACAACTACACAACCAAGTATCAGCGCACGGGCGGCACCATCTCCTTCGCGCCGGCGATCAGCACCAAGATGGCCTGCGCGCCGGAGTTCATGGCGCTGGAGCAGAGCTATCTCGACACGCTGATGGCGGCGACCCGGGTGGAACGGCGGCCGGACGGCACCTTGGCGCTGACGGCGGACAATGGCGCGCAGCTGCTGCTCCGCCGCCAGGAAGCAGCCGGCCTGCAGGATGCGCGGACGCGCGGCATCGACTTCCGCGCGATCGGCCAGGAGCCGGGTTGGGTGGTCGAGGTGACGGACGGCGGCCAGATCTCGGCGCTGCTGGATTACGGCGCGACGTCGCTGATGCTGCCGACGCCGTCGGCCGAGACCGCCGAGGATGGAACGGTGATCTACGACGCCAGTACCGATACCGATCACCTGACCATGCGCATCAAGCGCAAGGTGTGTATCGATGCCATGAGCGGTGAATCTCATCCGTCCACGGTCGAGTTGCTGGTCAACGACAAGCCCTACCAGGGCTGTGGCGACTGGCTGGACTAAGCCTCGCCGCTACAATTTCCCGGTCAATACATCTGCTGGTAGGGATTGCGAGGATGCGCAGTCCTGCGATCAACTTTTCCGTGCCGCCGGGATGGACCCGCCTATGCGCTGGGAATACGCTCCCCTCTGGGATCATCTTTCGGAGGGGCGTGCCATGGCCGACAGCACGGTTTCAGGGACCGTTCCATTGCACGCTTCAGCCACGGCGGGACCTGCGCATCCAGCGGGCGGTGGAGCGGCGTCAGATGCGGCGGCCGCGCGGGAGCCGCGGCGGGTTCCGCTGCATCTGGTGGCGGCCTTGTGCCTGGCGGTCCTGCTTCTCGTCATTGTCGCGGCGTTCGGGGCACAGACCTATCGCGGGGTGCAGGATATCCTGCGCACGCTCGCCTATGACGAAACCCGGTTCATCCGGGAGGCGTTGAGCGAAAAGGTCCAGCGGATCCTGGAGCCGGCGGAAAGCCAATTGGCCCTGCTGGCCTACAGCGACCTGTCGACGGCCGGAACGCTGCCGCAGCGGCTCGGGGAATTGCCGCTGATCCTCGAAGCGCTGAAGCGCACCACACTGATTGACGCCAGCTTCGTCGGCTATCCCAACGGGGAATTCATCCTGTTCCGGCCTTTGCGCAACGGCGAAAAGCGCACCGCATTCGAAGCGCCGGACAAGTCTGTGCTGCTGGTGCAATCGGTCACGCGCGATGCCGCGGGCGTGATGCACGGGCTGCACCAGTTCTTCGATGTCGACGGCCGGCTGCTGGATTCGGTCGCCGAGCCGGGCTACCGCTTCGATCCGCGGACCAGGCCCTGGTACAAGGGGGTGGGTAGTGGCGCAGCCGCCATCATGACCGCGCCCTATCCGTTCTTCACCACGCAGGAGATTGGCGCGACCATGGCGCGCCGATCGGCCGATGGCAAGGCGGTGGTCGGCCTGGACGTCACCATGGGAACGATCGCGGACGCGCTGAAGGATCTCCGGATCACGCCGTCGACAGAGATCGCGGTCATCGATTCCGGCCAGCAGGTCATCGGTTATCACGATGCCGGCCGGATGATCGCGCCGGCCGCCGATGGCGGTCTACGGCTGGTGCGGATCGACGAGCTCGCCTCACCCGTGCTGGCGCAGGCGGTCTCGGCATTTGATGACGGCGCGGAACGTGGCGCGCTGAACATCGATGGGCGCGGCTGGCAGATTCTACGCGCGACCGTTCCGGGCCGCGCCGCGCATCAGTTCACGGTCCTGATCGCGATCCCCAACGACGAGCTGTTCGCCGCCGCGCGCCGGATCGTCGGCCGCCAGGTCGTGATCGGCGTGGTCATCCTGCTGGGGGCGATCGGCATCGGCTGGTGGGGGGCCAGGCGGCTGACCCGCTCCCTGCATCTACTGGTCAAGGAGACCAAGCTGATCCGCTCCTTCGACTTCAGCACCGACACCAAGGTTCCGACCATCCTGTCCGAAGTCGAGAACCTGGCGCGGGCGCTCGACACCATGAAACGGACGATCCGCAAGTTCATGGAGATCGACACCGCCGTCTCGACGGAGCGAGACCTGTCCGCATTGCTGGAGCGGGTGCTGCGCGAAACCACGCGGCTGGCGGGGTGCGATGGCGGTGTTCTCTACCTGATCGACAAGGAAGGGGAGCGCTTGGAGCCGGAGATTGCCCGCTGGCACGGCCATCATGCGGTAGATGAGCATATCGCGCTGCCTTCGCTCTCGCTCGAGATCGGCGACCTGCTGCCGCAAACCGTCGAGGCGTTGACGCAGGGGCGGATCGTCGTGGTGGACCGGCGCCTGACCGACGCGGAACTCGGGGCGCTCGGGCTGCGCCGGACGATGGAGACGCGAGATGCGGAGCGGGTCGGGCTGCTTGCCGTGCCGCTGCTGAATCGCAAGCAGGAACCGCTGGGTGTGCTGCTGTCGATCAAGACAATTCGCGCCGGGGAGGCCGCCTGGTCAGTGAATGTTCGCCTGCGCGAGCTGATCCGCGCCGTGAGCGGCAGCGCCGGCATCGCGATCGAGAACCACCAGCTGCTGCAGGCGCAGAAGGACCTGATGAACGCGCTCATCAAGCTGATCGCCGGCGCGATCGACGCCAAGTCCGCTTACACGGGCGGCCATTGCCAGCGCGTGCCGGTGCTGACCCGCATGCTGGCGGAGGCCGCCTGCGCGCAGAAGGACGGGCCGTTCCAGCATTTCCAGCTCTCGGAGGAGGAATGGGAGGCGGTCGACATCGGATCCTGGCTGCACGATTGCGGCAAGGTGACGACGCCGGAATATGTCGTCGACAAGGCGACCAAGCTCGAAACGATCTATGACCGCATCCACGAAGTGCGCATGCGCTTCGAGGTGTTGAAGCGCGAGGTGGAGATCGCCCATTGGCAGGCGGTCGCCAAGGGCGGCGATCCGGATGCACTGCGCGATCGGATGGATGCGGAGCTGCGCGCGCTCGACGAGGATTTCGCGTTCGTGGCGTCGTGCAACGAGGGCGGCGAGTTCATGGACCCGGCGCGCACCCTGCGCCTGAAGCGGATCGCCGCGCGCACCTGGCGCCGCACCCTCGACGACCGGCTCGGCACCTCGTACGAGGAGCGCGCGCGCAAGGAACGCACCCCGGCGCAGAGCTTGCCGGTGGATGAGCCATTGCTGGCCGACCGCGACGATCACATCACCCCGCGCTCGGCGCATGAGATGATCGACCAGGAGAATGCCTGGGGCATTCGGGTCGAGACGCCGCCGCACAAGTTCAATCGCGGCGAGCTCTACAACCTGTCGATCGGGCGGGGTACCCTCACGGCCGAAGAGCGCTACATCATCAACGACCACATGACCCAGACCATCATGATGCTGGAGAGCCTGCCGCTGCCGCGCCACCTGCGCGCGGTGCCGGAGATCGCCGGCGGGCATCATGAGAAGATGAACGGCACCGGCTACCCGAAGCGCCTCAAGCGCGATCAGATGTCGCCGGTCGCGCGCATGATGGCGATCGCCGACGTGTTCGAGGCGCTGACCGCCGCCGACCGGCCGTACAAGAAAGCGAAGCCGCTGAGCGAGGCGATCCGGATCATGGGGTTCATGAAAAAGGACAACCATCTCGATCCGGACCTGCTCGACCTGTTCCTGACCGCGGGTGTTTGGAAGCAATATGCCGAGCGGTTCCTCGATGCGGCGCAGATCGATGAGCCGGACATCGACGCGGTGTTGAGGACGCAGCCGGCTTAGTCGCGGCTTCCGCCCACTCCCGGATCACACCGCTTCGCGGCTGTCCGGGTGACGGGAGGAGACGTCGGGCCCTAGGCTGCCAGCCTCGCAACCGGCACATGCTTGGCGATCAGGCGCAAATCCTGCACGAAGCGGCGGTACTCCTGCGCCTTCACCTCCGGGTCAGGCATGCGCAGCAGGAAGGACGGATGGATGGTGACCAGACCCGGCAAGCCGTCGCGCAACTCCATGAGCTTGCCGCGCGCGGTGCCGATGGCGATCGGACGGCCGGCGAGCGCGCGGGCCGCGGTCGCCCCGAGCGCAACCGTCAGCGCGGGCTTGATCAGGTCAAGCTCCTGGTCCAGCCACCATTTGCAGGCCTCGATCTCGCCGGCGTTGGGCTTCTTGTGCAGCCGCCTCTTGCCGCGCGGCTCGAACTTGAAGTGCTTCACGGCATTGGTGACGTAGACGCGGGACCGGTCGATGCCCGCGTCTGCCAGCGCCCGATCGAGGATCTTCCCGGCTGGGCCGACAAAGGGACGGCCTTGCAGATCCTCCTGGTCTCCCGGCTGCTCTCCGACCAGCATGACCGGCGCGTGGGAAGAGCCTTCGCCGAACACGGTCTGCGTTGCGTTCCGATAGAGCGGGCAGCGCTGGCAGTCTTTCGCGTCTCGGACCAAGCCGGAAAGAGATGGAGGTGCGGGCATGCCCTGAGAACAGGCACGCCGCCGATCCGTTCCTGCGGGTCTAGGCGCGGGCCGCGGCCTGCGCGACAGCGGCCTCGCGCAGCTCCGCCATCGCGGCATCCGGCGCCGGCCGCGTCCGCAGCAGGTTGCGCTCGACATTCTCCAGGTGCGCGCGCATCGCGGCGGCGGCGCGGTTGAGATCGCGATCCTCGATCGCGGCCACGATCGCCTCGTGATCGTCGAACGAGTGATGATTGGGCGCCGGCTTCACCTTGTCGACGCGCAGGCGGCCCCACACCACGGCGCGGCGCACGGCGTTCAGGGTGTCGAGCAGCGCCAGCAGCAGCGAGTTCTGGGTCGATTCCGCGATCACGCGATGCAGGCGGTTGTCCCATGCCTCATATTGCCGCCAGGTCTGCGCGGCGCGCGTGCGCTGCATGCACAGCCGCATCTCCGCGATGTGCGTCGAGGTTGCGTTGAGCGCCGCCATGCGCGCCACCTCCGGCTCCAGCACCAGGCGCGTGCGCATCACTTCGGTGGGATTGGTGCGGCGCGTGATCGCCGCGACGTCCGCCATGGTCTCGATCGGGCGGCTGCCGATGAAGGTGCCCTTGCCGACATGGCGCCAGATCTGGTTCTCCGATTCCAGGACCGCGAGCGCCTTGCGCAGGCCGGCGCGCGTGACGCCGAGCGTTTCGGCCAGCTCGCGCTCCGGCGGCAGGCGACTGTCGAGCGGCATCTCGATCTGCGCGAGATAGCTGCGCAAGCGGGCAAGGGCGGTTCCGGTGGCGAGATCGTCTGCGGTCGCGAATGTCATAGCATCAAACCAATAGGGGGATTGGTCAGCGTAATATCTGCGGAAATATTAGATATTGCAAGAATGTTCGAGATCAAGTCTTGCAACCAAGTTTAACCAAAGTAAGATTGGTTCAGAACAAAGCCACGGCCACAAGGCCCGATCATTCAATGGCGAACGGGAGGAAACAGATGGATATGCGGATCACGGGCCTGAAGGGCTCGTTCATGGCAGGCGTGCTTGCGGTCGCGAGCCTTGCCTGGTCGCCGGCCGTTTCGGCCGACGAGGTGCATGTCGCGTTCGGCGACATCGCGACGGTCGAATCGCTCAACTTCCTGATCGCGCTCGAGCGCGCCAAGGAGCGCGGCGTGGATGTGAAGGTGACGTTCTTCAAGTCGGAGGACGTGGCGGCCCAGGCGGTGGTGGGCGGCGAAGCGGATATCGGCGTTGGCACGCCCTACGCCTTGATCCAGAAGGTCAAGGCGCCGATCCGCCTGTTCTACCAGATGAGCGCGCTGCGCTTTTTCCCGATCGTGAACACCGAATACTACAAGACCTGGAAGGACCTCGACGGGCAGGAAGTGGCGGTGCACGCCCGTGGCTCCGGCACCGAGGCCATCATGAAGCTGATGGCGCAGAAGAACGGCATCACCTACAGCAACATCAGCTACGTGCCGGGCGCCGAGGTGCGCGCCGGCGCGCTGCTGCAAGGCAACGTCAAGGCCTCGATCGTCGATTCCACCAACAAGAACATGCTGGAGCAGAAGGCGCCGGGCAAATTCGCGGTGCTGCCGATGGAAGGCGTCAACGCCACCGATGAGGCACTCTATGCCAACACCGAGTTCCTGACCGCGCAGGCCGAGGACGTGCAGATCCTGGTCGAGGAGCTGCTCAAGACCTGGCGCGAGATCAACGCCAACCCCAAGGTGGTCGCGGACCTGCGCAAGAAATACAATCTGCTGCCCGACCTGCCGGCGGAGCTGGAGCCCGAAGTGGTCCCCTACTATGAGGAGTCGGTGCCGACCGGCGCGTTCCCCAACAACGGCGGCAGCGAGCAGGCGGCCAAGGACGATTTCGAGTTCTATGCCCTGGCCGGCCAGATCGAAGGCGATCCGGCGTCTCTGAAGGTCGAGGACTTCTGGACCTTCGAGCCGCTCAACAAGGCGCTCGCCAAGGTCGGCACGCAGTAAGCATGAGGATCTCCTGGGCATGGATGCCAGGTTCGAAGACCCCATTGCAGCACGGATCGCCGCCGAGCCGGACGAAGCGGCGCGCAGCCGCCACCAGATCCTCTGGTGGCGGCTGGCGTCCATCGTCCTGTTCTGCGCGGCGTGGGAGATTGCGGGGCGCGTGCCCATCAATCTTGCGTTCCCAACGTTCTCATCCACTGTTGCGGCCTTCGTGGAAATGGTGGCCGACGGCAGCATGCTGAAGGCCTACGGCCTGACGCTGCAACCGCTCGTCATCGGCCTGATCGTGTCCGCGGTGGTGGGAATCTCCACCGGCGTCGCGATGGGACTGCGCAAGAGTGTCGAATGGATGGCGGCACCGATCTTCATCGTGCTGCAGGCCGCGCCGGTGGCGGCGGTGATCCCGATGGTGACCTTCGTCTACGGCATCGGGCTCACGGCCAAGATCATCTCGGTCTGCCTGCTGGCGCTGCCGGTCATCGTGCTCAACAGCTACAAGGCGGTCGCCAACGTCAATCCGTCCCTGGTTGACATGTGCCGGTCCTTCCTAGGCTCGCGCTGGCAGCAGATTCTCAGGATCATTCTGCCGGATGCGAGCCCGGTGATCTTCGCTGGCCTGAGGCTCGGGATCGGGGCGGGCTTCGTCGGCATCATTCTCGCCGAGCTGCTCATCACGCCGACCGGCATCGGCGATCTTATCACCTATCACCGCGCGGTCGCGAACTATGCGCACATGTACGCTTCGATCGCGTCCATCATCGTATTCTCCGCCCTCACCTTGAGCACGCTGCAATGGGTGGAGGAAAGATGGATCCGGCCGGAAAGAAAGAGGTCCTGAAGAATGGTCGCCGTCACCCGCAAGTTCCCGCGTGCCGCAGATCCGCATGGAGAGGACATGGCCAGCCTCGAGAGCGTCATCTCGGTCCGCGGCATCAACAAAGTCTATCGTGAGGTCCATGCACTGAAGGACCTCGACCTCGATTTTCCGGCCGGCGCCCTCACCACGGTGCTGGGCCCGAGCGGCTGCGGCAAGACCACTCTGCTCAAGATCATCGCCGGCCTGCTTGCGCCAACCACCGGCGACGTGATGGTCAAGGGCCGCAAGGTGACGGGGCCGGGACCGGAGCGCGCTTTCGTGTTCCAGGACTTCGCGCTGCTGCCGTGGGCGACCGTATTGCGCAATGTCGGATTCGGCCTTGAGCTGCGCGGCATGGCGGAGGCCAAGCGCGAGGAGATTGCGCGGCGCTATATCGAGCAGGTCGGCCTCTCTGGATTCGAGGACAAGTATCCCCACGAGCTGTCCGGCGGCATGCGCCAGCGCGTCGGCCTTGCGCGCGCGCTGGCGGTCGACGCCGACGTGCTGCTGCTCGACGAGCCCTTCTCGGCGGTCGACGAGCAGACCCGGCGCAAGTTCCAGGAGGACCTGCTGCAGCTGCGCGAGATCGAACGCAAGACCTTCATCTTCGTGACCCACAGCATCGAGGAAGCCGTCTATCTCTCCGACCGCATCGTGCTGCTGTCGCGCCGTCCGGGCCGGGTGTCGCAGATCATCACGCCGCAGATCGACCGCTCAGGCTCGCCCGAGGAGATCCGCCGCGACCGCGCGTATCTCGACACGGTCGAGGAGATCTGGCGCGGCCTCCGCCAGTTCGTGGATTGAGGCGGCCATGACTCTGTTCGGCTATCGGCTGCCGATGATGAGCTCGCTCATCCTCTGGTGCCTGATCTGGGAAATTGTCGGGCGCCTGGAGCTGGTGCTGCTGTTCCCGCCGTTCAGCGGCGTGCTCGCCTCGCTGTTCGATCTGGTGCAGAGCCAGAAGTTCCTCGCCGCCACCTGGACGACGCTGACCACCTTCTGCATCGGCATGGCGTTGGCGATCGTCTTCGGCGTCGCGCTCGGCGTCCTGATGGGGCGCGTGAAGGCCGCGGAGAACCTGCTCGGCATGTGGGTGAACGTATTCGTGAGTGCGCCGCTTACGGCACTGATACCGGTGCTTATGATCCTGGTCGGCATGGGCGAGAAGACCATCATCGTCAGCGTATTCTTGTTTGCGATCTGGATCATCGCGCTCGATACGCAGGCCGGGGTCAAGCACATCACGCCCTCGCTGATCGAGATGGCGAGGAGCTTCGGCGCCGGGCGCCGCGACATCTACGCCAAGATCATCCTGTGGGCCGCGCTGCCCGAGATTCTCGCCGGCATCCGGATCGGCTTCATCCGCGGGGTGAAGGGCGTGGTGATCGGGCAGCTGCTGGTGTCGATCATCGGCTATGGGGAATTGTTCGAACTCTACTCGCGCTCGTTCCTGATGGAGGAATTCTGGGCGCTCACGATCGTGCTGTTCGCGTTCGCGCTGCTGGTGGCGGAGCTGGTCGGCATGCTGGAGAAACGCATCGAATATTATGCAGGGGTCAGACAATGAACGTTGAGAATTCCCGCTATATCTTCGCGCCGCATCCGCTGCCGACACTGCCGATCCGCGGCTCGGACAAGCTGTTTCCAGTGCACCGGATCTATTGCGTCGGGCGCAATTACGCCGAGCACGCCATCGAGATGGGCCACGACCCCAACCGCGAGGCGCCGTTCTTTTTCCAGAAGAACCCCGACACGCTGGTCTTGAGCGGCGGCACCTTTCCCTATCCCGATGCCTCCAAGGACGTGCATCACGAGCTGGAGATGGTGGTGGCGCTGAAGTCAGGCGGCAAGGACATCGCACAGGACCAGGCGCTCGGCCACGTGTTCGGCTACGCCGTCGGCCTCGACATGACCCGGCGCGACCTGCAGGGCGAGGCGAAGAAGCTGGGCCGGCCTTGGGAAGTCGGCAAGGCGTTCGAATCGGCGGCGCCCTGCTCGGAGATCGTGCCTGCCTCCGCGATCGGCCATCCGGCGCAAGGCGGGGTGTGGCTCAAGGTCAATGGCGAGCCGCGCCAGAAGGGCGACCTCAACCAGCTGATCTGGAAGGTCCCGGAGATGATCGCCTATCTCTCCGGCCTGTTCGAGCTTCGGGCGGGCGATCTCATCTTCTCCGGCACGCCGGCCGGCGTCGGCCCGGTGAAGCGCGGCGACGTGCTGCACGGCGGCGTCGATGGCGTGGGCGAGCTGAAGGTGACGGTGGGATAACCATCAAGACCGAGCGGCATCGGCGCCGGCAGCGAACTCGCTGCGCAGCCACGCCTGCACGGCTGCGACCGGTTCGGTCAGCGGCCGCTCGCGGCTCCGCACCAGATGCAGCGCGAAGCCTTCGATCTCCGGGCCGAACGGGATCACCAGCGTTCCGGTCGCCAGCTCCTCCTGCACCAGCAGCAGGCTGTGCAGCGCGACGCCATTGCCGGCGACCGCCGCCTGGATGGCGTGGGTCTCGTCGCTGAAGCGCAGGCCGGCGCGCGGATCGACGCCGTCGAGGCCGGCCAGCTTCAACCAGTGCCGCCAGATCGGGTTCTTCGGATCGCTGCGGCGCCAGTCAGAGTGCAACAGGGTTGCCGACCGCAGATCGCTCGGCTTCTTGAGCCGCAAGCGCGGACTCGCCACCGGGGCAAAGCGGTCGACGGCCAGCTGTTCGGCGATCAGGTCGGGGTAAGGCCCGCGGCCGTAGCGTAGCGCCAGATCCGCGACGCCCGACCCCACATCGACCACCTCGAGCGTCGCCAGCAGCGTGAGGTCGATGTCCGGCCGCTGCTTGCGGAAGGCGGCGAGGCGCGGCACCAGCCACTTGGCCGCAAATGCCGGCGTCGCGGAAAGCGTGACGACGGCACGGCGGCTCCGGCGCGTCAGCCCTTCGACCGTGCGCGCGAAGTTGTCGAACCCGGCGCTCAGCACCGGCAGTAGCACGTGGCCTTCCGGCGTCAGCACCACCTGGCGGGTCCGGCGTTCAAACAACGGCGCGCCGATCGCCGCCTCCAGCTGGCGCACCTGATGGCTGATCGCGGTCGGCGTCACGTGCAGCTCCGCGGCCGCGCGCTTGAAGCTCAGGTGGCGCGCGGCGACCTCGAATGCGCGCAGGCCGGCGAGGGAGGGGAGGCGTCTCATCGTCCACTTCATAGATGAATTTTCTTCATCCATCCCCTGAGTAGCATGATTTTGTCAATAGGTCACTTCCGCGCCATCTAGGACTGGAACAGATGAGAGGAAGTACCTCATGCGCCTTTTGCACATTGATTCCAGCGCGCGGCCGGATCAGTCCGACCGCAATCCCTATGGCTCGCACACCCGCCGCCTGACCGATCGGTTCTTGCGCCGCTGGTCGGGGGCGCGACCGACCGATTCCGTCGCTTATCGCGACGTCGGCCAAACGCCACCACGCCCCGTCACCGGCCGCTGGGTCCACGCCGCCTTCACCAAGCCTTCACAGCGCGAACCCTGGATGCACGCCGTGCTGGCGGAGAGTGATACCCTGGTCGACGAACTGCTGGCGGCGGACCTGATCGTCGCCGGCGTGCCGATGTATAATTTCGGCATGCCGGCGCAGTTCAAGGCCTATATCGACAACGTCGTGCGGGTCGGGCGCACCTTCGGCTTCGACCGCTCGCGCACCGGCGATCCGTATTGGCCGATGCTCGCGGGGATGGGCAAGCGCCTAGTCGTGCTCAGCGCGCGCGGCGATTACGGCTACGATCCGGGCGGGCGGCAGGCACATGTGAATCATGTCGAGGGTGGCGTCCGCGACGTGTTCGGCTATCTCGGCATCACCGATTTCCACAGCGCCGCGATTGAATACGACGAGTTCGCCGATGAACGGCTGAAGTCGTCGATCGCGGCCGCCGAACAGGCAGTCGACGATTTGGTGGATCGCCTGCTGCACGACGCGGAGCGGCAGCAGGCAGCGTGATCGCGATTGACGGGAGCGTGCCGGCCGACGGATGATCGGCCGCGCCTCCTTGTCAGAGCCTTCATGCCCCGTTTCGATCCGCGTCCCAACATCCTGTTCGTGATGTTCGATCAGATGGCAGCCTTGTCGCTGCCGGTCTATGGGCATCCGGTGGTGAAGGCGCCTCACCTGGCGCGGCTGGCGGCGCGCGGGACTCTGTTCGAGAACGCCTATTGCGCTTCGCCGCTGTGCTCGCCGTCGCGCTTCGCGATGCTGACCAGCCGGCTACCGAGCCTCATCGGCGCCTACGACAATGCGGCGGAACTGCCGGCGAGCGTTCCCACGCTGCTGCATCATCTGCGCAACGCCGGCTATCGCACCTGCCTCTCCGGCAAGATGGATTTCACCGGCGCCGATCAGTTGCACGGCTATGAGGAGCGCCTGACCACGGATCTGTCGCCGTCGGATTTCGGCTGGGTGCCGGACTGGGACCATCCGGCTGAGGTGCAGCCCTGGTTCCACACGCTGCACGCGGTGGCGGAGGCTGGGCCGTGCGACCATTCGCTGTCGCTGCAGTATGACGAGGAGGCCTGCCAGCAGGCGGTGCACTGGCTGCACGCTGCGGCACACCGG
>DATFDU010000032.1:0-10740 GCA_035251915.1 Dongiaceae bacterium
GGCCTCGGTCTCGTCGGTGCCGGCCTTGTCGATCGCCTTCAGGTACTGCGTGACCGCCGAGTAGGTGCCGGCCTGCACCATGTTCGGCATGCGTCCTGTGCGCTCCATGAACTTCTTGCCGAAGGCGCGGGATTCGTCGTCGCGGTCCCAATAGAAGCCTTCGGTCACCGTGGTGCCCTGCGCCGTCTCAAGGCCGAGGCCATGCACCTCCGCCAAGGTGAAGAGCAGCGCGGCAAGGCGCTGGCCGCCGGCGACGATCCCGAACTCCGCCGCCTGCTTGATCGAGTTGGAGGTGTCGAGGCCGGCATTGGCGAGGCCGATGACCTTGGCGCCCGAGGCCTGCGCCTGCAGCAGGAACGAGGAGTAATCGGTGGTGCCGAGGGGATGGCGTACCGCGCCCAGCACCTTGCCGCCCTGCGCTTTCACGAAGTTCGCGGTCTGCTCCTCCAGCGAATGGCCGAAGGCGTAGTCGACCGTGACGAAGTACCACGTATCGCCGCCCTCCCTGGTCAGCGCGCCGCCGGTGCCGACCGCGAGCGCGTGGGTGTCATAGGCCCAGTGGAAGCCGTAGGGCGAGCAGGACTTGCCGGTGAGGTCGGTGGTGGCGGCGCCGGTCACGATGTTGATCTTGTTCTTCTGGGCGGAGATGCCCTGGACCGCGAGCGCGACCGAGGAGGTCGTCAGCTCCATGATGGCATCGACCTGCTCGGTATCGTACCACTGGCGCGCGATGTTGGAGGCGATGTCCGGCTTGTTCTGGTGGTCGGCGCTGATCACCTCGACCGGCGCGCCGGCGACCTTGCCGCCGAAATCCTCGACCGCCATCTTGGCCGCCTCGAACGACCACTTGCCGCCGAAATCGGCATAGACGCCCGACTGGTCGTTGAGGATGCCGATCTTGACCTTGCCATCGGACATTTCCGCAAATGCGGGGGTTGCGGCGGCCACCAGCAAGGCGGCCGACATCACGTATGTCAGTTTCACGAGTAAAGTCCTCCCAATTGATCAACTTTGAACGTTGAGCGGTTTCTGTTTGCGACTGCCTGTCACGGCCGACTCAAGACAACGCCTCAAGAGACGGAGCGTTCCCCCACTGCGCCGCCATGCACCATCGCGCCCGCAGCAGAGCCCGAGCGTGCACAACGCGACCGTATTCGCCCCATGCGGACGGTTCAACTGCGACTTAGGTCGGAAACCCGCAATTCAATCGTGGGATTGGTTGGCCATCGCCTTGAGCGCGGTGGCGAGGCGGCGGACTCCTTCGGCCAGCCGATCGGGCGGGTTGAGCGTGAAGTTGAGCCGGAGCGCACGCCGGTTCGCCCCGGTGGAATCGAACACGCCGCTGGGCGAGACGCAGACCCCCGCTTCCAGCGCGACCGACCACAAGCGATCGGTGTCGAGCGCCGGATCACGCGCGACCGCCCAGACGAACATGCCGCCGACCGGGACCTCCCAGTCGAACCAGTCCGACAGATGCTCCGCCATGGCGGCGCACAGCGCGTCGCGGCGGGCGCGATAGAGCGCGACGATGGCAGGCTGCAAGCGCTCGATCAGACCACCCTCGAGCGCCGCCAGAGCGATGCGCTGCGTGACGCCGCTGGTGCACATGTCGGCGCCCTGCTTGGCCATGACCAGGGCCTCTATCATGGCCGGCGCAGCGATCATCCAGCCGATGCGCAAGCCCGGCACGACCTCCTTGGAAAGCGTGCCCATGTAGACGAGCGGGCCGTCATAGAGTTGGCCGGGCTGCCGGTCTCCGGAGAGCGCGATCATGCGGGGCAGCGGCGCGCCGTCATAGTGCAGGCCGCCATAGGGATCATCCTCGACCAGCCAGGTGCCGGTGCGGTGCGCCGCCTCGACCAGCGCCCGGCGCAGCGGCAGGCCGACCAGCTTGCCGGTCGGGTTCGAGAAGTTCGGCACCGTGTAGGCGAACTGCGCGCCTTGCAGCGCCGCGACCGGATCGACGGCCGGATCCTCCAGGTCGAGAGGACGGTAGCGTGGCTGGCGCGGCCGCCAAGCGTCGAGCGCGCCGAGATAGGTCGGGAATTGCGCCGCGATCAGGCCGCCCTCCTCCACCAGCGTCTTGCCGATCAGGTCGAGCCCTTGCAGGCCGCTCGTGGTGACCAGCACATTCTCCCGCCGCAGCTTCAGCGCCTGCGTGCTGAAGCGCGCCGCCAGGGCATCGCGCAGATCGGGCAGCCCTTCGATCGGCGCATAACCGAGGGTCTCCTCGGGATGCTCCTCGATCGCCTGCCGCGCGATCGCGGCGAGCTCCGCGACGGGATAGAGCTCCGGTGCCGGAAGCCCGCCGGCGATATTGATGAGATCCGGAATGCGCCCGGCGCCGAGGAACCGGCGGGTCACTTCGTTGGTGGTGCCGAGCCAGCGTGCGAACACGGGGCGTCTCGGCTCAGGGGTGGTGTCCATGGTCACGCATCGCCCTCCATCCTCGACACGACGATCAGACCGCGGTGTAGCCGCCGTCGATCAGGATGTCCTGGCCGTTGACCAGGTCCGACGCGGAGGAGGCGAGATAGAGAATCATGTCCGCGACCTCCACCGGCTTGCCGAAGCGGGCGGCGGGAATCCTGGCCTTCATCGGATCGCCCTTCTCGGGCCTGCCCCAGACCTGCTCGCCCATCGGCGTCAGGATCACGGTGGGGCAGACGGAATTGATCTGGATGTTATGCCTGGCCCACTCGACGCACATGACCTTGGTCAGCATGTTGAGGCCGCCTTTGGACGCGGCGTAGGCGCCGTGCGCCTCGAGGCCGACCACGCCGGCCTGCGAGGAGATGTTGATGATCTTGCCGCGCTTGCGCTGGATCATGCCGGGCACCAGCGCCTTGGCCAGCAGCCAAGGGGCACGCAGATTGACCGCCATGGTCTGATCCCAGTCCGCGGTCTTGGCATCGAGCAGTGGATCGATCAGGGCGATGCCGGCATTGTTGACCAGGATGTCGATGGTGCCGAAGGCGGCGAGCGCGTCCTTGGCCGCGCGCTCCGGGCCGTCGGCCGTCGCCATGTCAGCGGAGATCGCGACGCAGCGGCGGCCCTTGGCTTCGACCGCTTGCTTGACTTCGACGAGGCCGTCCTTGTCGCGGCCGACGGCGGCGATGTCGGCGCCGGCATCAGCCAGCACCTTGCAGGATTCGATGCCGATGCCCTTGGTGGCGCCGGTCACCAGCGCGGTCTTTCCTTCGAGCGCGAAGCGTTTGATCCATTCGGACATCGTGGTTCCTATTTCTTGCGGAGCTTCTGTTCGACCGTGGCGAGGGCCTTCTGATAGACATTCTGCTCGGTCTGCGGGATCAGCACCAGATCGTCCTGCGGGCTGGCATCCCAGTCTCCGGTCCACACGCCGAAGGTCACGTTGCCGGCCGTAACCGGCCACAGCCTGGGTCCCGAGACATAGTTGATCCACGGGATCTCGCACTTGGTGATGCGATAGGAGAACGAGCGGGTGCGGTCGCAGAGATGCAGCAGCTCCTCGTTCAAATGGCCGTCGCCGAAATAGAAGTCGCGCACGCCCGAGACCTTGTCGGAGCGCACGCCGCGCAGCATGTGCATTCTGGTGATGTCGGAGTGCCAGGCGCCCATGCCGGCGAAGTCGCGCATCACGCGCCAGACCTTGTCCACCGGCGCACGGATGACCCGCGAGGTCCACACCTTGTTGGGCGCGAAGCCCTTCCAGCGCACGGCGCCGTCCGGCTTCTTCGGCTTCCTGGCAGCGATGATCATCGCGAGATTGGTCCAGTTCGCGGCGAACACCTCGCGCGCGATGATGCGCTCGTATTTGCCTTCATCGCCGGGTGCTTCGTCGAAAGTCGCCTCCCATTCGGCGAAGGTCTGATCGGTCTGCGTCACCGGGTAGAGCCGGAGGGTGGCAATGTAGTTCTTCACCGGGAAAGCCGGCTTCTCGAAATTGTAGGTGAAGGTGTAGTTGGCGTCGTCGAGAGTCAGCAGGCGCTCGCGGATATGCGTGCCGTCCTTGGTATGGAAGGAACGCACGCAGCCGACCACGTCTGAGTCGAGGCCGTCCTCGATCTTGGACTTCGCGATGCCCGGGGCCCATTTGGGCAAAGCGTTGAAATCGCGCACCAGGCTCCACACCGTTTCCACCGGCGCTTTCAGGATGATCGAGGCGTAGGCTCGCGCCATTGAGTGTCTCCGTCAGGATATGTCGTTGAGGGCCTTGACCGCCGCGGCGGCGAAGGCCGGATCGTTGATGTGCAGGTCGAGCTCGATGAGCTTGCGATTCTTCGCCCGCGTCCACCCTGCGCGAATGGCTTCGAACAACGCAGCATCGGCGGCGGGGTCATGGAAGGGCTGGCCGGCGGCATCGATCGCCGAGACGCCCTTGAGCGGCAACAGGAAGCGCACCAGGCCGGTCATGCGATTCAGGCGCTCGACGATGAAAGCGCCGATCCGGGCATTCTCCTCTGGCGTGGTGCGCATGAGCGTGACGTGGGGATTGTGGATGTGGAACTTGCGCGCGGCGAACGGCGCCGGCACGGTGTCGCGCGGGCCGAAATTCACCATGTCGCAGGCGCCGACCGAGCCGACATAGGGAATGGGGTTGCGGATGATGGCGCCGAAGCGGTCCGAAGTGCAGGGCAGGACGCCGCCGACGAGATAGTCGGCCACCTCGGTGGTGGTGATGTCGAACACGCCATCGAAGAAGCCGGATTCGGCGAGCTTCTCGAAGCTCTGGCCGCCGGTGCCGGTGGCGTGGAACACGAAACTTTCGCAGGCCGGCTCCAGCCGCTTGCGGATCTCGCCGATGCAGGTGGTGGTGACGCCGAACATGGTGTAGCCGATGGCGCGCTTCGACTTCCGCGACTTCGGCACGCGGGTGCGCGCCATGCCGGCCGCCGCATGGGCCGCATTGCCGATCACCGTGCGGCTGATGGCGTTGAGGCCCGCGATGTCGGTCACGGCATGCATCATCATGATGTCGGTCGGACCGACGAATCCTGCGACATTGCCGGAGGCGAGGGTCGACACCATCAGCTTCGGCACACCGACCGGCAGCGCGCGCATCGCCTCAGTGACGATGGCGGTGTTGCCGGATCCGCCGAGGCCCAGCACCGCGCCGATATCCTTGCGCGAGAGCAGGTAGCGGGTCAGCGCCTCCGCCATGGCGGTGACGGCCTCACCGCGGTCGCTGCGGCCGAGGACAGCGCTCTTGCCATTGGGATAGTGGCCGGCGACGGTTTCGGCCGTGACGTCGGCATCCTGGTCCGGCGAGGCGGTGGAGACGTCGACCAGGACCGGCCTGGCCCCTGCCCGCTTCACGCAGTCGCAGGCGAAGCGCAGCTCAACGCCCTTGGTGTCGCAGGTTCCGATGACGTAGACCCTAGCGCCCGGCATTGGCCCAGCTCTGCTTCATGTGCTTGAAGCCGAACTTGTAGACCTCCTCCTTGTTGGGGAAGAAGTCGCGCCACACGCGGGTGGCGGCGGCGAGCGCGGGAATGCCGCGGCCGAACGCCTCGATGGTCAAGCGGCCGTCGTATTTGGCGGCGCGCAACGCCTTGTAAGTCGGGCCCCACGGCACATGGCCCTTGCCTGGGGTGCCGCGGTCGTTCTCCGAGATATGGACGTGGATCATGTGGCGCTTGATCTTCCGGATCGCGGCCGGCAGGTCTTTCTCCTCGATGTTGGCATGGAAGGTGTCGAACATGCCCTTGACCGCCGGGTGGTCGAGCTCGTCCAGGTAGCTTGCCAGCTGATCCATGGTGTTGAGGAAGTAGCATTCGAAGCGGTTCAGCGCCTCGAGCGCGAAGCGCACGCGGTGCTTCGCGGCATAATCGCCAGCGGCGCGGTGGAATTCGATGCCACGCTTGCGCTCTTCCTTCGTGGGTCCCTGGCCGGTGAAATGGCCGAGCTGCGAATGCATGGGGCCGGCGATCAGAGACGCGCCGAGCGCCTTGGTGCAGTCGATGACCCACTTGGCGCGCTCGACTGCGGCCTTGCGCTCTGCCCTGTCGTCGGCCAGGCAGTTCTGACCCGCTCCCAGGACGCTGACGGTCGTGACGTCGAACTCCAGCTTGGCCAGCTGCTCGCCGAGCCGTGCGTAATAGTCGGGCGTGCCCTCGAAGATCGGAATCTCCACGTTGTCGTAGCCGGTCTTCTTGAGCGATTTCAGGATCGGCGTGTGCTCGTCGGTGACGTGGCCGGTCCACAGCAGCAGGTTGAAGCCGTATTTCATATTTCGGTATCTCCCCCGTGAATTCGCGATCTCGTGCGGCTAGGCCGCCGCGGCACGCTTTCCCAGCCGGTCGCGATATTTCTTCGGCGTCATGCCGAAGAAGCTGGAGAATTGCCGCGTCAGGTAGCTCTGGTCGCAGAAGCCGCACTTCAGCGCGATATCCGCGATCGAAGCGTCGCTCGCCAGCAGCAGCTTGGCGGCGGCCTGCACCCGGATGCGGGTGATGAACTTGAGCGGCGAGATCTTGAACAGCTTCGTGAAGCGCTTGCGGAACTGGCTCTCCGACAGGCCGGCGATGCGCGCCAGCTCCGAGATCTCGAGCGCGGAGCGGTAATGCTCCTCGACATGGTCGATGACCTTGGAGAACTGGCGATAGCTGGTGGGCAGCATATCGGTGGTGCCGACCGGCCGCGTGAGGCCCATCACGCCGCAGATCTCGCCCCGCTTGTTGCGCGCCGGAGTCTTGGTGGTCAGGACCCATAGCAGGTGACCGCCTTCATCCACGATGACTTCGAGCTTGTCGACGATCGGGCGGCCGGATTCGATGACGGAGCGGTCGTCCTCGATGATCTCGCGCGCGATCTGCTCGGGGTAGAAATCCCAGTCAGCCTTGCCCAGCACGTCCGACTTGTGCGCGGCGTTGAACAAGGTAAGCGTGGCGGCATTGCATTCCTGCCACTTGCTGTTGACGTCCTTCACATAGAAATAGACGTCGGCCAGATGGTCGAGGATCTCGGGCAGGTTGTCGGGGTCGCAGCGGATCGCGGCTTCCCGGTTCCGGGGCCGCGATCGCGCTGCAGCCGGCACGCCCATGGTTGCTACTTCTTTTCCAGCAGCTGCTTCACCATGGCCTGGACCAGGCGCGGCAGATCGTAGGGGAAGCGCGCGGTGATCAGGTTGCCGTCGACCACGCAGGGCTCGTCCAGCACGGTGGCGCCGGCATTCTCGAGGTCGACGTGGATGTTCCACACCGCGGTCGCGCGCTTGCCCTTGAGAATCCTGGCGCTGACCATGACCCACTGGCCGTGGCAGATGGCGGTGGTCGGCTTGCCGGATTCGAACATGGCGCGCACGAAGGCACGCGCATGCTGATCCATGCGCAGAGCGTCGGGGTTCCAGCAGCCGCCGGGCAGCAGGACGGCGTCGTAATCCTCCGCCCGCGCCTCGTCGGTGTAGCGGTCGATCTTGAGCCAGCCGGCGTTCTCCATCAGGCGGATCGCCATCACGTGGGTGGCGCACTGCGGCGGGAAGCGCAGGCCGAGGGTCGGGTGGAACTCGCCGATGCGCGGCGAGACGACATGGACGGTGGCGCCGTGCTCGCTCAGCCAGCGATGGGCGCCAAGGATTTCCACCTCCTCGACGCCGTTGGTGCAGCAGATGGCGACGCGCTTGCCCTTGAGCAGCGTCGGGTTCGACGGCGGATCGAACAGGAAGGCTCTGAGCTCCTTATTCAGTTCCCCGTCGGCGGTCACCAGAAGCTCGGTCGAAATCGACGGAACCGGTGAAGTCGACATCAGCTGCTGCATGCGGCTAACGGCGATTGCTTGCGTGGTCATCTTTCATCCTCCTGAGAGAAGGGTCAGAACGAAATCTTCTTGAAGGCGCGGGTCTGCTCGGTGAGCGCGACCTCGACCGGCAGCCGCTCCATCGAGCTGGCGCCGTAGAAGCCGTGAATGCCTGGCACGGTCTTGAGGATGTAGGCGGCGTCCTCGGGCGAGGAGATCGGCCCGCCGTGGCACAGCAGGATCACGTCCTTGCGCACCTTGCGGGCGGCTTCGGCGCAGGCGTCGATCAGCTTCGGGCAGTCCTCCAGCTTCAGTGCGGTGCCGGCGCCGATGCTGCCGCCGGTGGTGAGGCCCATATGCGCGACGATGATGTCGGCCCCGGCCTTGGCCATGGCGGCGGCCTCGTCCGGATTGAACACGTAGGGCGTGGTCAGCAGATCCTTGTCACGGGCCTTGGCGATCAGGTCCACCTCCAGCCCGTAGCCCATCCCGGTTTCCTCGAGGTTCTTGCGGAACAGGCCGTCGATCAGGCCGACGGTCGGGAAGTTCTGGACGCCGGAGAAGCCCATCGCCTTCAGCTCGTCGAGGAAATGGTCGACCAGCAGGAACGGATCGGTGCCGTTGACTCCGGCCAGCACCGGCGTCTTCTTCACCACCGGCAGGACCTCGCGCGCCATTTCCTTCACGATCTCGTTGGCGTTGCCGTAGGCGAGCACGCCGGCGAGCGAACCGCGTCCCGCCATCCGGTAGCGGCCGGAATTGTAGATGATGATGAGGTCGATGCCGCCCGCCTCCTCGCACTTGGCGGAGAGGCCGGTGCCGGCGCCGCCGCCGACGATCGGCTCCTTCCGCGCGATCATGCCGCGGAACTTATCGAGCAGGGCCTGGCGTTCGATCCGGGGCATCGGTCAGCCATTCTCCTTGCGGCTCACGAACCGCAGCAGGAAGGGCAGGACGATTGCGATGGCAGCGACCGTCCAGGTGAAGGGGTGCATGAACCACGGCTTTGCGGCGAGCTGCGCCTTGCCCGTGATGGTGTTGGGATCGGGCGGCCTCAGGAAGAAGACGCCATAGAGGTGGGCAGCGAAGATGGCGATCACCAGGACGATGCAGAAGATCATCGCGACGATCATCGCCGCCTTCACCACCGATCGCGCCGGCACACCCGGCCGCGCCAAGGGCAGCAGGTTGTTGATCAGTCCCGCCACCACCACCAGGATGCAGCCGATGGTGAACAGCGCGATGTTGAACGGCTGGAAGATCATCAGCAGCGCCAGCACGCCGAGCCCGATGATGGTGTATTCCACCTTGCGCGCCGCCGCCGGCGCCATGCCGCCGTTGCCCCGCCTGCTCATGCGCGCACCGCCTTTCCGTCGCCGGCGAACACATGGGTCTGGGCCGGATCCGGCACGAGATGCAGCGCCTCGCCGGTCTTGACCCTTTTGTCGCGCGGCACCACCACGCGGATGTCGCTGCCGGTCCTGGTGCGGGCGTGGATCAGTGTCTCGGCGCCCATGGGCTCGATCAGCTCGGCCACCGCATCGATGGTGTCGCGGGTGTCCGACGGCACCACGCTGAAGGCGCGCGGACGGATGCCGACGGTGAGCTTGCCCGGCTTCAGGCTTGCGACCGCCGGATTGACGCTGAGGTCGACATCCTGCTGGTCGAAGACCACCTTGGCCTTGCCGTTGCTGTAGCCCTTGAACTGCGCCTCGATCAGGTTCATCTGCGGCGTGCCGATGAAGCTGGCGACGAACAGGTTGGCTGGCTTGGCGAACACGTCATGCGGGCTGCCCACCTGCTCGATCAGGCCGTCGCGCATGATGGCGATCCGATCCGCCATGGTCAGCGCCTCGAGCTGGTCGTGGGTCACGATGACGGTGGCCTTGGAGAGGTTGGACAGCACGCCCTTGATCTGGCCGCGCATGGAATGGCGCAGCTCCACGTCCAGGCGCGACAGCGGTTCGTCGAACAGGAAGCAGTTGGGATCGCGCACGATGGCGCGGGCGACCGCGACGCGCTGCTTCTCGCCTTCCGAGATCTGATTCGGGAGCCGGTCCAGCACCTCGCGCAGATGCAGGATGTCGGCCACCTTGTTGACCCGGGCGGCCGTCTCGGCGCTGCCGATGCCCTCGTGGTGCAGCGGCATCGCAATGTTCTGGCCGACCGTCAGCGCCGGATAGAGCGCGTAGAACTGGAACACCATGGCGATGTTGCGCCTTTCCGGCGTCAGGTCGTTCATGCGCTGCCCGGCGATGACGACGTCGCCGGCGGTGGCGCGCTCCAGGCCGGCGATCATGCGCAGGGTCGTGGTCTTGCCGCAGCCCGAGGGGCCGAGCAGGCAGACCACCTCGCCGGCCGCCACCGACAGATCGGCGTCCCTGACGGCGGTGAAGTCGCCGAACACCTTGGTGAGCTTGCGGATCTCGATGGTCGACATGCTTACTTCCTCACCGTGCCGAAGGTGACGCCGCGCAGCAGATGCTCCTGCAGGAAGAAGGTGACCAGGAACACCGGAATCAGGAACAGGGTCTCGATCGCCGCCAGCAGGGTCCAGTCGGTGCCGCGGCCGCCGGACGACACCGCCTGGTTCATCGCCACCGGCACCGTGCGCGTGTCAGGGCCGGTCAGCAGCAGCGCGAACAGGAACTCGTTCCAGGTGAGGATGAGGCCGAACACGAAGGTCGCGGCGAGGCCGGCGATCACCTGCGGCAGACAGATCTTGAAGAACACCTTGACCTCGGATGAGCCGTCGATGCGCGCCGCATCCTCGACATCGGGCGCGAGCTCATCGAAGAAGCTCTTCATCATCCAGATCGTGAAGGCGAGATTGAACGCGGTGTAGAGCATGATGATGCCGAAGTAGGAGCCGGACAGCCCGACCGCGCGGAACATCAGGATCACCGGGATGATGACGACGATCGCCGGCAGCATGCGGGTGGTGAGGATGATGAAGAGATAGGTGTCGTTGCCCTTCAGCGGATAGCGCGAGAAGCCGTAGGCCGCCAGCGTGCCGATGATGAG
>DATFDU010000033.1:0-16095 GCA_035251915.1 Dongiaceae bacterium
TATGCCGACCGCGAGATCGAGCATCAGATCCTGGACTCCGGGGTCGCGATCATGGTGACCATGGGGCTGGAGGGCCTGGTCGCCAAGCTCCGCCCGCAGTTCGAGCGCACGCCGCTCAGCCGCATCATCGTCTGCTCGCTGCCCAAGGCGTTGCCCTTCGCCAAGCGGCTGCTCGCGCCCTTCGCCCTCTCCAAGCAGTTGGCGAAGACGGCGGACGACGTCCACTTCATCCCGTTCGAGGACCTGACCGACAACGACGGCGGCGTGACGCCGCCGCCGATCGATCCCATGACCACGCTGGCGCTGCTGCAATATACCGGCGGCACCACGGGCGTCGCGAAAGGCGCCGCGCTCAGTCACGCGAACGTCGATATCAACGTCCAGCAGGTGACGTTGTGGTTCAGCGGGTTTCCGGGCGCTGCGGTACGCTCGCTCGCGATCCTGCCGTTCTTTCACGCCTTTGCGATGACCTGTGTCATGAACTGGTCACTGTCGGTCGGCGCCGAAATGGTCCTGGTGCCGCGCTTCCAGCCGGAGGCGCTGCTGAAGCTGATGCATAAGAAAAAGCCGACGGCGTTCTGCGCGGTGCCGACCCTGTTCACCGCCCTCATGAACACGCCGGGCATCGACAAGTACGACCTCAGCTCGATCGAGATGATCATCTCCGGCGGCGCGCCTTTGCCGCTGGAGGTACGTCAGGATTTCGAGCGCCGCACCGGCGCGCACATCGTCGAGGGCTACGGCCTGTCCGAGTCGTCGCCGGTCACCTGCGTCAATCCGCCGTCGCGTGCCAAGGTCGGCTCGATCGGATTGCCGATTCCCGGCACGATCTGCGAGGTGGTGTCGCTCGACGATCGCAAGACCGTGCTGCCGCCCGGCGAGACCGGCGAGCTCACCTTCAGCGGGCCGCAGGTAATGATGGGCTACTGGAACCGGCCGGATGCGACGGCGGAGACCATCATCGACGGACGCCTGCACACTGGCGACGTCGGGCGGATCGACGAGGACGGCTACATTTTCATCACCGACCGGCTGAAGGAGATGATCATTGCCTCCGGCTTCAAGATCTATCCGCGCAACGTGGAAGAGGCGATCTATGGCCATCCTGCCGTGCGGGAATGCGCGGTGATCGGCATCGGCGATCCCTATCGCGGCCAGACCGTGAAGGCGGTGATCGCGCTGAAGAGCGGCGAGCAGCTGACCGCCGAGGCGCTGTGTGCCTTTCTCAAGGACAAGCTCTCGCCGATCGAGATGCCCAAGATCGTCGAGTTCCGCGCCGAGCTGCCGAAGACGGCGGTCGGCAAGATCCAGAAGAAAGTGCTGATCGAAGAAGAACGGGCCAAGGCGGCCCTGCCAACGGAGATACAATCATGAGCAAGGCGGTGATCGCCGGCTACGTCCGGTCCCCCTTCCACTTCGCCGGCAAGGGCGCGCTGACCAAGGTGCGGCCCGACGATTTGGCGGCAACGGTGGTGAAGGGCCTGATCGACAAGACCGGCGTCAAGCCGGAGGACATCGAGGACCTGGTGCTCGGCTGCGCGTTCCCCGAGGGCGAGCAGGGACTCAATGTCGCGCGCCTCATTGCCATGATCGCGGGACTGCCACAGTCGGTGGCCGGCGCGACGATCAATCGTTTCTGCGGCTCGTCCATGCAGGCGATCCATCTGGCGGCGGGCGCGATCGCCATGAATGCCGGGCAGGCCTTCATCTGCGCCGGCATCGAATCCATGACGCGGGTGCCGATGATGGGCTTCAACCCGATGCCGAACCCGGCGCTCGCGGACAAGATCAAGGGCGCCTACATGTCGATGGGCGAAACCGCGGAGAACGTCGCGAAGAAGTACAAGATCGCGCGCAAGGAGCAGGAGGAATTCGCCGTCCGCTCCCACCGCCTGGCGACCGCCGCGCGCCAGGCCGGCAAGTTCACCGACGAGATCATCGCGATCGACGCCGGCAAGGAAAAGGTGGTGAGCGACGGCTGCATCCGCGAGGAAACCTCGATGGAAGCGCTCGCCGGCCTGAAGCCTGCCTTCGACGAGAAGGGCAGCGTGACGGCCGGCACCTCCTCGCCGCTGACCGATGGCGCGTCTGCCTGCCTGGTGACGTCGGAGGACTATGCCAAGGCGAATGGCCTCAAGATCCTCGCGCGTATCAAGTCCAGCGCGGTGGTCGGCTGCGCGCCGGAGATCATGGGCATCGGCCCGGTGGCCGCGACCGAGCGCGCGCTGAAGCGCGCCGGCCTCACCATCAAGGACATCGACATCATTGAGCTCAACGAGGCGTTCTCCTCGCAAGCGATCGCCTGCATGCGCGACCTCAAGATCGATCTCGACAAGACCAACCTCGACGGCGGCGCGATCGCGTTGGGCCATCCGCTCGGCGCCACCGGCGCGCGCATCACCGGCAAGGCGGCTTCGCTGCTGAAGCGCGAGAGCAAGCAGTTCGCGCTCGCGACCCAGTGCATCGGCGGCGGGCAGGGCATCGCCACCATCCTGGAGGCGGCATGACGATCCAGAAAGCCTGCGTCGTCGGCGCCGGCGTGATGGGCAGCGGCATCGCCGCCCAGATCGCCAATGCCGGCGTGCCCGTGCTGCTGCTCGATATCGTGCCGAAAGACGCGACGGATCGCAGCGCCATCGCCAAGGGCGCGATCGACAAGCTGCTGAAGGCCGATCCCGCGCCCTTGATGTCCAAGGCCGCCGCCAGGTTGATCACGCCGGGCAATATCGATGACGACCTCGGGCTGCTCGCCGATGTCGATTGGATCGTCGAGGCGATCATCGAGCGCGTGGACCTGAAGCAGGATCTCTACCGCAAGCTCGACGCCAAGCGGAAGAAGGGCTCGATCGTCTCGTCCAACACCTCGACCATTCCGCTGGCGCAGCTGACCGCCGGCCTGCCCGACAGTTTCGCGCAGGATTTCTGCATCACGCATTTCTTCAACCCGCCGCGCTACATGCGCCTGCTCGAAGTGGTCGGCGGGCCGAAGACGCGCTCAGAGGCGATCAAGCAGATCTCCGCATTCGGCGACATCATGCTGGGCAAGGTCATCGTGCATGCCAAGGACACGCCCGGCTTCGTCGCCAACCGCATCGGCGTCTATTGGATGCAGGCGGCCGTCACCGCGGCGCTCGATCTCGGCCTCACGGTCGAAGAGGCGGACGCGATCATGGGCCGCCCGATCGGCGCGCCGAAGACCGGCATCTTCGGGCTGCTGGACCTGGTCGGCCTCGACCTGATGCCGCATGTCGACAAAAGCATGGTGGCCTTGCTGAAGCCCGATGATGCGTACGTGAAGCTGCGCCGTGACTGGCCGCTGCTGACCAGGATGATCGCCGACGGCTACACCGGCCGAAAGGGCAAGGGCGGCTTCTATCGCCTCAACACCGAGGGCGGCAAGCGGATCAAGGAATCGATCGATCTCAAGACCGGCGTCTATGCGCCGTTGACCACCGCGCGATTGGAATCGGCCGATGCGGCCAAGGGTGGACTGAAGGTTCTGGTCTTGCACAAGGACAGAGGTGGGCAATACGCCTGGTCCGTGCTGTCGCGCCTGCTGACCTATGCCGCGTCGCTGGTGCCGGAGATCGCGGACAATGTGGTCGAGGTCGACCAGGCGATGAAGACCGGCTTCAATTTCAAGCGCGGCCCGTTCGAGATGATCGACCAGATGGGCGCGGCCTGGCTCGCCGAGCGCCTGCGCGCGGAAAAGATGGATGTGCCGAAGCTGCTCGACGCGGCGGCGAAGGCCGGCGGCTTCTACAAGGTCGATGGCGGGAGGCTGAATTATCTCGGCACCGATGGCGCCTATCATCCGGTCGAGCGCGGCGAGGGCGTGCTGCTGCTGTCCGACGTCAAGCTGACCGCGAAGCCGATCCTCAAGAACGGCTCGGCCTCGCTGTGGGACATCGGCGATGGCGTCGCCTGTCTCGAGTTCCACAGCAAGATGAACGCGCTCGACCAGGATTCGCTCGGGCTGCTGAAACAGGCGCTGGACCACGTCGGCAAGAAGATGAAGGCGCTGGTGATCCACAACGAGGCGGAGAATTTCTCTGTCGGCGCCAACGTCGGCCTCGCGCTGTTCGCCGCCAATGTCGGGCTGTGGCCCATGATCGACGACCTGATCGGCCAGGGCCAGGCGGTGATGAAGGCGATGAAATACGCGCAGTTCCCTGTCGTCGCCGCGCCAAGCGGCATGGCGCTCGGCGGCGGCTGCGAGACCGTGCTGCATGCCGGCGCGGTGCAGGCGCATGCCGAGACCTACATGGGCCTGGTCGAGGTCGGCGTCGGCGTGGTGCCGGGCTGGGGCGGATGCAAGGAGATGCTGGTGCGCAACCAGCCGGGGCCGAAGGATCCCAGGGGCCCGATGCCGCCCGTGGGCGCGGCCTTCGAGGCCATCTCGCTGGCCAAGGTCGCGAAGTCCGCAGCCGAGGCGAAGGAGCTGAAGTTCCTCAAGCCCACCGATGGCATCTCGATGAACCGCGACCGCCTGCTGGCAGATGCCAAAGCGCGCGCGCTGAAGATGCTGGCCGACGGCTATCAGCCGCCGAAACCGCCGGAGCTGCGCCTGCCGGGGCCGAGCGGCAGGACCGGCCTCAACCTGGTGGTGCACGGCTTTGCGCTGCAGGGCAAGGCATTGCCGCACGACGTCGCGGTGTCAGATGCGCTCGCCGAGGTGCTGAGCGGCGGCAAGACCGACCACACCGAGATCGTGACCGAGGACCATGTGACCAAGCTGGAGCGCGCCGCTTTCATGAAGCTGGTGAAGACCGAAGGCACGCTCGCGCGCATGGAGCACATGCTGACCACGGGGAAGCCGCTGCGGAACTGAGAAGCGAAAGAAGAACATGCCGACCTACACCGCGCCCTTGAATGACATCCGCTTCGTCCTGTTCGACCTGCTCAAGGCCGACCAGCTCGCCGAGCTGCCGGGCTTTGCCGATGCGACGCAGGACGTGGTCGAGGCGGTGCTGGAGGAGGCCGGCAAGTTCGCCGCCAACGAGCTGCAGCCGATCAACCATCCGGGCGACGAGGAAGGCTGCCATTACGAGAACGGCACCGTCACGACGCCCAAGGGCTTCAAGGAAGCCTACGCCAAGTTCATCGAAGGCGGCTGGCCGGGCTTGCCCTGCGATCCGGAGTTCGGCGGGCAGGGCCTGCCCAAGGTGATCAATTTCGCGGTCGAGGAGATGATCTGCTCGGCCAACCTCTCCTTCGGCATGTATCCGGGCCTCAGCAACGGCGCCTACAATGCGCTGGCGCTGCACGGCACGCCGGAGCAGAAAGCCACGTATCTGCCCAAGCTGGTCAGCGGCACTTGGTCCGGCACCATGTGCCTGACCGAGCCCCAGTGCGGCACCGACCTCGGTCTCATCAAGACCAAGGCCGAGCCGGACCAGGACGGCAGCTACAAGATCACCGGCACCAAGATCTTCATCTCCGCCGGCGAGCATGATCTGACCGACAACATCATCCATCTGGTTCTGGCGCGCCTGCCCGATGCGCCGGTCGGCATCCGCGGCATTTCGCTGTTCGTGTGCCCGAAGTTCGTTCCGAACACCTCGGGCGAGGCAGGTCCGCGCAACGCCGTGCGCTGCGGCTCGATCGAGCACAAGATGGGGATCAAGGCGTCGGCGACCTGCGTGATGAATTTCGACGGCGCGACAGCCTGGCTGGTGGGCCAGCCGCACAAGGGCATGTCGGCGATGTTCACCATGATGAATGCGGCTCGCCTCGCGGTCGGGATGCAGGGCCTCGGCATCGCCGAAGCGGCCTATCAGGGCGCGGTGACGTATGCCAAGGACCGCCTTCAGATGCGCGCGCTCAGCGGCGCCAAGTTCCCGGACAAGCCGGCCGACCCGATCATCGTTCATCCCGACGTGCGGCGCATGCTGCTCACCATGCGCACGCTGACCGAAGGCTGCCGTGCGCTCAGCTACTGGGTCGGCATGGAGCTCGACATCTCGCACCATCATCCGGACGAGAAGAGACGGCAGGAGGCCGACGATCTGGTCGCGCTGCTGACCCCGATCGTGAAATCGTTCCTGACCGACCACGGCTTCAACGCCGCCAATCTTGGCGTCCAGGTATTCGGCGGCCACGGCTACATCCGTGAGTGGGGCATGGAGCAGCTGATCCGCGACGCCCGCATCACCCAGATCTACGAGGGCACCAACGGCATCCAGGGCCTCGATCTGGTGGGCCGCAAGCTCTCGCAGGGCATGGGGCGTTTGCTGCGGCGCTTCTTCCATCCGGTCGGCGCCTATCTCGAAGCGGCGGCGGAGAAGCCGGAGATGGCGGAGTTCGCGCTGCCGACCATGAAGGCGTTCGCCAAGCTGCAGCAGGCGACCGCGTGGCTGGCGCAGGCCGGCCTCAAGAACCCGGAAGAGGCGGGTGCGGCCGCCACCGACTACCTGCGCCTGTTCGCGCTGGCGGCGCTCGCCTACATGTGGTGCCGCATGGCGGAAATCGCGCTGGAGAAGAAGAGCGGCGACAAGGCGCAGTTCCATGAGACCAAGCTCGCCTGCGCGCGCTTTTTCATGACGCGCCTGCTGCCGGAATCGAACACTTTGTTCACAACGCTAACCTCCGGCAGCCAAACCTTAATGGCGCTGCCTGCGGAGGCGTTCTAGGCCTTAACGTCCGTAAAAATAGGCCAATCGTTATAGATAGATAACGTTTCATCACGGGTTTGTCGCACAGACCTGTGCGCCGCGTCACAAACATTTCGCCGTGTAATCCCTACATCTCTTATCGCAGCGGGGACGTCCCCCAACGTTCCCACTGTGGGTTATCCCAAACCCTAAGTTTGCGATTGCTTTGGCGTCCGAATCCCATGCGGGGACCTAAGCCCGCATGGGGCGCTACGACGCCGCGCCGGCGGACCATCCCCGTCCCCAACGGTCCGCCGGCGTGTTTTTACGGGATGAATGGGGTGAGTGCGGGACGGACCGGGACGGAACATGTACAGCTCCTCGAACAAGCGCACTCCGCGCCATGTGCCACCAGTGCCGGCTGGCACCTTCACGGTACTGCCATTGGCTTTGTGGGCGCGGTTATGGTCGCGCCGCAGCATGAAGCGCGTGGCGACCGGGATCCAGGCGCTGCGCCTGGTGAAGGTCTTCGCCAACGACGCCTGAAGCGCGCCGCCGCTTTTCTCGCCGCCTGCGATTGCGTAACCTGCCGCGATGACGGATCGCGGCGCGCTACGCATCGACAAGGCGAAAGGCACGGAGGTCGAGCTGCTCGCACAGCTCAACCGCCAGCTCGACGAGGACGAGCCGCATCCCTATCCGTTACCGTTGCCCGCGCTGACCGAGCGCATGAGGCGCTGGATCGGCGCGGGCGAGTACCAGGTATTGCTATTCCGGGACGGGGATCAGCTGATCGGCTACGCGGTGTGGCGCGCGGAAGAGTTCGGCACCTACCTCCGGCACTTCTTCATCTGCCGCGACCAGCGGCGCCGGGGCTGGGGCCGCGCAGCCATTCAGCTGCTGTGCCGCGATGTGTTTCCGAAAAGTCGTCCCGTCAACATCGATGCCGCCGTCGGCAACAAGGCCGGCATCGCGTTCTGGCACGCCATCGGCTTCCAGGATTTCAGCCTCGGCATGGAATTGAAGGCCGGCGCTGCGCCCAAGTAAGGCTACTCCACCTTCGCCTCTTCCAGCGAATATCCGTCCGGCAGATCGGCCTCAGCAGGCGCCAACCGGTCGGCGACCAGCGGCACATCGATGCTGGTCCGGTCGTCCAGCTTCAGGCGCAGGGTGATGCCGGTGTAGACGTCCTTGGCATCGCCCTCTTGCTCGAAGAAGGCATGGTCGATCCCCTCCGGCTCGCGCTTGGTGAGCCACAGCAGCTGGGGCGACCATTCCGTCGGCAGGTCGCCGTCGCGCCCGTCCGGAGCGCGGAGCGCCAGGCGTTGCAGCGGCTCGGCCTCGGTCGCATAGGTGATGAGGCCCACGACGCTCTTGTCCGCGCCCAGCTCCGCCGCGTCGCGCGCGGTGAAGGCGAGGTGCGCGGCCACGATGCGCTGCTGGTCGTTCGGGCCCTTCTTGCCCATGGTCAGCCAGTCGCCGAAGTCGCCGGCGCCGGTCGCGCTGAACAGCTTCTTGCCGGTGTAGAGGCTGAACACCTCGTGACTTTCCTGCTCGGCGCAGCAGCCCCAGCTGTCGGCGACGACATAAGGGCCGGAGACGAACACTTCGTCGGCGGTGGTCTCGATGGTCATGATCTGGTCGCCGAGGCCGGTGGCGATCAGCGGGCGCGCCTTCACGCGCAGGACGGAGCTTTGCGTGTCGATCTCCTCGTCGTCGGCCTCGCGGGTCAGGCGGTCGATCTCGGTCTCCACCAGGAAGCGCTTCATCTCGCCCTTGCCGGAGCGCTCGTCGAAGAACGAGGCGATGTCGTGGCGGCGGTTGATGGTGCGGATGAGATAGGCGTTCCCATCCAGGATGATGCTGGTCTCGGTGGTGGATTTCTCGTCGACGATCGGGTCGGCCAGCGCGGTCGTTGCCATCAGCGCCAGCAGGACCGCCAACGATGCTGCGTAATTCATCAAGCCCCCTCAGTGCAGGTCCGATGGCGTGGCGACGCCGGACCATGGCGAGGCCAGGTCGGTGGCGCCGAGCTTACTGCCGTCGGGCGCGGCCTGGGTCGCGCTTGGATTGGCGAACTGCGCCGGATAGGGCGCAAGGTCGGTGAACTCGGCCTTCAGGCTCTTGCCGACGGCATCGAAGACCGGTCGGCCGAGCCGGCGATCGATCAGCGCGACATCGCCGCCGCTGACGTCGATGCGCGGGCAGTGGAACGCGCGGTCAAGGTCCATGCCGAAATCCAGCATGAACGACAGGATCTGCGCCACCGACGGCATGATCTTGCGCCCGCCTGACGCGCCGATTGCGAGCGCGCCGATGCGCGGCGAGAGGGCGACGGTCGGGCACATGTTGCTGAGCGGCCGCGCCCCGGGGCGGATCGAGTTCGGCTTGCCCGGCACCGGGTCGAACCACATGATGCCATTGTTCATCAGGATCCCGGTCGAGGGCGACAGCACGAACGAGCCGAAGCGCGAAAGCAGCGTCTGGGTCCAGGCGACGACGTTGCCGTCCTTGTCCGCGACGCAGAAATGGCTGGTGCAGCTTGGCCGCGTCTCGCTGTCGGCCGCTTCCTTGTTGGTGGCGCCCATGGTCTGGAGCCGGTCGCGATAGGCGCGGTCGAGCGCTTCGGCATAGACGGCATAGTGGGCGGCCTCCGGCACGCCACCCTTCGGCAGGCGCTCCAGCCACTCCGTCAGCACGCGCTTCAGGGTCGGACCGGCGGTGAGGCCCGACGGCGCATAGACCTTGGCATCGCGATAGGCGATCTCCACCGGATCGACGAAGCGCGCCTGGTAGCGCTCGAGATCGGCGCGCGAGATCCTGCTGCCAGCCGCCTGCAGATCGCGGATCAGGTCGTCGGCGATGTCGCCGCGATAGAACCGCTCGAGACCGTCCGGCGCCGCGAGCCTTTTCAGCGTGTCGATCAGGCGACCGAGCTTCAGGAACACCGGCACGCCTTCCTCGAACGGCTGCGGCACGCGCCCGTTCGGGAGATACACGCTGCGGCATGCGTCGAAACGGGCTAGGCCCTTGGCCTCCACCAGCAGTGACATCGCGCCGTACCAGTCGAGGCTGAGCCCGCGCTCCGCCAGCGCGATCGCCGGCTGCACCAGATCGCCCCACGGCAGGCGGCCATAGGTGCGGTGCGCCAGGTCGAGGCCGGCGACGAGGCCCGGCACGGCGACGGAATAGGGCCCCAGAATGTTGCGGTCGTCCAGCACGCCCGGCCAGCCGAAGAACCCCTCCTCCGTCGGCTTGCCGGTCAACGGATAGTCGGCGGGATCGATCGCTTGCGGCGCGATCATTCCGTAATCGAGGCAGCGCACCTCGCGCTTCGCGGCGTCGTAGAGGGTCGCGAAGCCGCCGCCGCCGAGCCCGCTCATCCACGGCTCGACCGCGCCCAGCGCCAGGCTGACGGCGACCGCGGCATCCACGGCATGGCCGCCTTGCGCCAGGATGCGGGCGCCGGCCGCCGCCGCGTCGCGCGATTGGGATGCGGCCAAGCCGTCGCGGCTGTGCGCCGCCGGCTTGGCATAGCGCACGCTGGGTGGAACCATTTGCTCGGTCATGTGTGATCGCCGCCCCTGTTTTTGTCGCGAGTCGCGATGCTAGACTTCCCGCCTCTCGAGGGGAAGCGGATGAAAATCGGTTGGGACCTGGCAGTCGGCGCGGCGATCCTGATCGGCGCGCTGGCTTTGCGAGCGGTCGATCCCCTGCCGCTGCAGCAGCTGCGCAACCTGACCTTCGATACCTATCAGCGCCTGAAGCCGCGCCAATATGATCCGAACGTCCCGGTGGTGATCGCCGCGATCGACGAAAGATCGCTGGACAAGTTCGGCCAGTGGCCCTGGTCGCGCACGACCTTGGCCGAGATCACCGACCGGCTGACGGAATTGGGCGCGGCGGCGATCGCGTTTGACGTGATTTTCGCCGAGCCCGACCGCACCTCGCCCGCGGCCATCGTCGCGAATCTGCCGGCCGACGCGGAATACGAACCGGTGAAGGCGCAGCTGGCGACACTGCCGGACCCGGACGTGGAGTTCGCGGCAGCACTGGCGCGGTCGCCATCGGTCTTGGGCTTCGCCTATTCAGATGACGTGCAACTGAAGGATCGCCCGCCCATCGAGTACGACTACAGCGTCACAGTGATTGGTCCGGAAGGATCAAAGCCGGAAGTCCTGCGCCAAGTGCGCGGCGGCGCCTACGCAGCTCTGCCGTTGCTGCCGCTGATGAAAGCAACCCACGGCCTGGGTGAGGTGCAGGCTGGCGAACCCGATTTGGATGGCGTAGTGCGGCGCGTTCCGATGATGGTGCGAGTCGGTCAAGAGCTCTTCAACACGTTCGCAGGCGACGTGCTGAGAGTTGGCGTGGGCGGGCAGACGACGCAGGTCAGGGTCACGGCCTATGGCGATATCGACAAGATGCGGATCGGTGAAGTGATCCTTCCAGTCAACCAGCGTGGCGAGCTGCTGCTGTACGATACCGGTCTGGAGCCGAGGCGTCGCCTTTCGCTGGGCGACATCTTCAAACCCGATTTCGATCCGTCCCGCGTCGACGGGCGTTTGATCATGATTGGCGCGATCGCCGCCGGGTTCCAGGATGTCCGCGCAACGCCGCTGGTCCCGTACATGCCGGGCGTGGAGATCCATACCCAGATTCTCGAACAGATCCTCGGCAACGCATTTCTAGTTCGCCCTTACAATGCCGACTATCTCGAGATCGTATATCTCGGTTGCTTCGGTCTGGTGCTGATAGGATTTCTCTATCGGCGCAGCGCCATCGCCGGCGCCGCCGTGCTGATCGGCGCGCTGGTTGTGAGCATCGGCGCATCGTGGTGGCAGTTCGCGGAGAATGGCTACCTGTTTGATCCGATCTATCCAGGACTAGCCGCCGTCGTGATGTTCGGCAGTGGCACGCTCGTCAACTACCTGCGCGTGGAGAAGGAGAAGCGCAATGTCCGCACCGCGATGGCGCGCTACCTGTCGCCGGTCCTGGCCGATCAGGTCAGCCAGCATCCCGAGCAGCTGAAGCTGGGCGGCGAACTGCGCGAGTTGACCTTGATGTTCACCGACATCCGCGGCTTCACCCACATCTCGGAATCGCTTGATCCACAAGCTCTGACGCAGCTGATGAACTCGTTCCTGACGCCGATGACCCGGGTGATCCAGGACCGCGAGGGCTTCATCGACAAATATATCGGCGACTGCATCATGGCGTTCTGGAACGCCCCCATCGACGTGCCGAGCCACGCGCAGAAGGCCATTCTCGCCGCCTTCGACATGCGCGCCGAGCTGAAGCGCATCAACGCCATGCTGAAGGAGAATGCCGAGAAGGAAGATCGCGCGGAGGTCGAGCTGCGGGTCGGCATCGGGCTCAACTCCGGCATCTGCTGCGTCGGCAACATGGGCTCGGAGCAGCGGCTGGAATATTCGGTGCTGGGCGATACCGTGAACATCGCCTCGCGCCTGGAAGCGCTGTCGCCGGCCTATGGCGTCGACCTGGTGATCGGCGAGGAGACCGCGAGCGGCGCCGCCGAGTTCGCGCTGCTGGAGCTGGACCGCGTGCGGGTCAAGGGCAAGGTCCTGCCGATCCGAATTTTTACCGGGCTCGGCGACCGGACGGTGGCCGCCACGGCCGAGTTCCGGCAGTTGCATGACGCCCAATCGCGCCTATTGGCCCACTATCGCGCCAAGGAGTGGGACCAAGCGGAAGCCGCGATGGCCGAGTGCCGGGCCCTGGCGCCGACGCTGCTGCATGGCCTCTATGAGCTTTATGAAAAGCGGATCGCGCATTATCGCATCGATCCGCCGCCGGCCAATTGGGATGGCGTCTATGAAGCCAAGAGCAAGGCAGGGTAGAACAGGGGCATGACGCTGTGCCGCAAGCCCCGGTCCGCCATTCCGGTCTTCCCCCATTTGGGGGGAGGGGCGCGCCCTGGCGTGCGGCTAGTCTGACCCATGGCCGATATCGGACACATCGTATTCGGGCTGACCGGGCTGCTGGGCTTGACCAGCCTGCTGCCGGGCCTGGCGCAGCGGCTCCGGCTGCCCTATTCCGTGCTGCTCGCTCTCGCGGGCAGCGCGCTCGGGCTCCTGATCACGATGCGGAGCGGGATGCCGGAAGGCTTCTTCGTCACCGACTTCCTGGACGCGCTGTCGAGCTTCCACATTTCTTCCCAGGCCTTCCTGGTGCTGTTCCTGCCGACCCTGCTGTTCGAGACCGCGCTCGCCATCGACGTGCGGCGGATGGTGAACGACCTTGCGCCGATCCTGCTGATGGCGGTGGTCGCGGTGGTGGTGTGCATGGTGGTGGTGGGCGTCACGCTCTCCTCCCTCACCAGCTATGGCTTGATCGCCTGCCTGATGCTTGGCGCCATCATCGCCACCACCGATCCGGCGGCGGTCATCGGCATCTTCCGCGAGATCGGCGCGCCGCGGCGCCTGACTATGCTGGTCGAGGGCGAAAGCCTGCTCAACGACGCCGCCGCCATCGCCCTGTTCAGCATGCTGGCGGGCATGCTGATGGCGGGGCAGGAAGCCGCGTGGGGCGGGGTCGCCGTCGACTTCCTGGTGAAGTTCCTGGGCGGCGCGGTCGTCGGCGCCGCGATGGGGCTGGCGGTTTGCTACATCTTCCCCCTGCTCAAGGGGTTCACGATGGCGGAGATCACCCTCACGGTGGCGCTCGCCTATCTCAGCTTTTTCGTGGGCGAGCATTATTTCCACGTCTCGGGCGTCGTCGCCTGCGTCGCCGCCGGTTTGGTGGTCGGCTCGCTCGGCCGCACCCGCATGTCGCCGCGCACCCACGAGCAGATGGAAGGCGCCTGGGGCCAGCTCGGCTTCTGGGCCAATTCCCTCATCTTCCTGCTGGCCGCCATGCTGGTGCCGGAGATCATGGAGCGCACCACCTGGGCAGAGGTCGCGATCATCCTTGTGCTGTATTTCGCGGCCCTGGTGGCGCGCATCATCGTGGTCGGTGGCCTGCTGCCGCTGCTGACCTCGCTCGGCATGGCCCAGCGCGTCAACAACCGGATGAAGGTGGTGGTGGTGTGGGGCGGCCTGCGCGGCGCCATCTCGCTGGCGCTGGCGCTGGCGGTGGTCGAGCATCCCGACGCACCCGAATCGCTGCGCGACTTCATCGCCACCAGCGTCACCGGCTATGTATTGATGACCTTATTCATCAACGGCACCACGCTGCGCCTGTTGATCCACTGGCTGAGGCTGGATCGCTTGTCGGCGCTGGATCGCGGCCTGCGCGACCGCGCGCTCTCGCTCGCGATCGAGGAGATCGACCAGGAAGTACGCGCGATCGGTCGACGCGAAGGCCTCGCCGCTGCCGCCATCGACATGATCACAACGCGCTATGCCGTGCAGCTCAATCACTTCCGCCGCATCCGCGCCGGGCGCGGGGACCTGATGCTGGATGAGCTGCTGTCGATCGGCCTGGCCATGCTCAGCGCACAGGAGGAGATGCGCTACTTCAAGAACTTCAAGGACGGCATCATGCCGCGCCGGATCGCCGCGACCCTGCTGACCGACGCCGGGCGCCTGCGCGAAGCCGCGCGCTTCACCGGTCGCGAAGGCTACGCCAATGCGGCGCGCCAGACCCTGCGCCACGACTGGCGGATGAATCTTGGCATCTGGCTCAATCACCAGTTCGGCATCGAGTGGCTGCTGGCGGATGCCTTGGCGGAGCGATGCGAGGCCATGCTCAATCGACGCCTGGTGATCGGCGAGCTGCTCGGCTTCTGCCGCGACCGTCTGACCGCGCTGCTGGGCGAAGAGACCGCGATCGAGATCCGCGGCCTGATCCTGGAGCGCACGCGCGCCATCGACGAGGCGCTGACCGCTTTGCGGCTGCAATATCCCGATTTCACGCGCGAGCTGCAGAGCCGCTATCTCGGCCGCATCGCGCGCCAGATGGAAAGCGACCGCTATGACGAGTGGAAGGAGCGCGCCATCGTCGGCGGCGAGGTGGCCGAGGCGCTGGAGCGCGACCGCGACCAGCGCTGGGCCGACCTCGACAAGCAGGGCCGCCTGGATGTCGCCCTGTCGGCCGCGGAGCTGGTGGAGCGCGTGCCGCTGTTCGCCAAGCTGCCGACCGACAAGCGCACCGCGATTGCGCGCCTGCTGAAGCCGCGCATGACGCTGCCGGGCGATCCGATCGTGCGGCGCGGCCAGCGCGGCGATGCGATGTATTTCATCGCCTCGGGCGCAGCCGCGGTGCTCATCCCCGGCAAGCCGGTGGAGCTCGGCAGCGGCGAGTTCTTCGGCGAGCTGGCGCTGCTGACCGGCCAGCCGCGCAATGCAGACGTTGTCTCGCTCGGCTATTGCCGTCTGCTGGAACTGAGTTCCGATGACTTCCGCGATCTGCTGGCAGGCGATGCCGACCTCAAGCGCGCCATCGAAGCGGTGGCGGAAGAGCGCCTGCATCCGCACCGCGGCGATCCGCGCGCCCCGCAACGCGACCGGCAGGTCGGCCGCTAGTCCATCCAGCAAAGCGATCCAATTGAAATCAGACAATCATCTGCGGGGCATCCTGTTCCTGCTCGGCTCCGGGATCGTGTTCACGATCCTCGATTCGCTGGCCAAGGAGGCCTCGTATTTCATCCCGGTGCTGCAGGTCGCCTGGGGCCGCTATGTGTTCCATGTGGTGTTCCTGCCGTTCTATGCGGAGCGATCGGCGGGACAGCCGGTCTGGTCGGCGACGCGCTGGGCGCGCATGTTCGCGACCCAGCATCTCTGGCTGCAGCTGGCGCGCTCGCTGCTGCTGCTCGGCGCAACGTTGTTCTTCTTCGGCGCGGTCAGCTACGTGCCGCTAGCCGAGGCCCAGGCCGTCGCCTTCATCGAGCCGCTGCTGATCACCGCCATCGCGCATTTCGTCCTGGCCGAGAAGGTCGGCGTGCGGCGCTGGCTGGCGATCGCGGTCGGCTTCATCGGCGTGCTGGTGGTGATCCGTCCCGGCTTCGGCATGATGCATTGGGGCATGCTGCTGTCGCTCGGATCCGCCGCCTGCGGCTCGATCTACGCCACGCTGACCCGCATCGTTTCGCGCGAGGATTCGGCCGGCACGTCGCTCGCCTATTCCGGCGTCGCCGGTTTCATCGGGCTCACGCTGCTGATGCCCGTCGTGTGGCAGCCGGCCTCGAGCTATGTCTGGCTCCTGTTCTTCGCGCTCGGCGTTTCCGGCGGGCTCGGCCACTATCTGATGATCAAGGCATTCGAGGCCGCGCCGGGCGGCACGCTCGCGCCTTTCATCTATGTGCAGATGCTGTGGATGGTGATCGTGGGCTTCGCGTGGTTCGGCGATTGGCCGGCCGTCACGACCTGGATCGGTATTGCGCTCATTGTCGGATCGGGCCTCTATGCGCTTCACCGCGAGCGCATCAGGGCCCGCGAGCGCGCACGGATTTCCACGCGTTCCTAAGGCCTTACTGACGGTGATGGCATGACCCATACGGGCCATCCCGGTGCTCTGGCGCAGGCCCTTTCGGCGGGCTATAAGC
>DATFDU010000034.1:0-24328 GCA_035251915.1 Dongiaceae bacterium
GAGGCCGACGTCGACGTGCTTCTTCTTGGTGGTGTGCGACTTGGCGATGTCGATCATCGCCAGCGAGATGCCGTTCCAGCAGGCCGACGAGCACAGCAGGAAGAACGGATCGACGCACTCGTCGTTGGAATTGGCGCCGTCATTGACCGGGCCGACCAGGCGGTTCTCGGGGATGGTCTTGTTGTTGACCACCAGCGGGCCGGACTGGTTGCCGCGCAGGCCGAGGCCATCCCAGTTGGCGGGATCGGCTTCCACCTCGTTGCCCAGGATCAGGAAGCAGGACAGGTTGGCGTAGTTGCCGCCGAAATCCGGCGAGGTGGTCTGGACGATATACCAATCGGCGAAACCCCCGGAGGTGGTCCACGACGCCTTCTTGGTGACCTGCCAGCCGCCGTCGACCCGCTTGGCGCTGGACGAGACCGGATACCAGAAGTGCGAGCCGGTCTCCGGATCTGAGTAGGACAGCGTGCCGACCAGACAATCCTTGTCGATGCGGCCGAGGATGTCCTTCAGCGCCGGATTGTCGTGATGGCGGAACAGCGCCGCCGCGACCGCGCCGAGATGCATGGTGTAGCACATGGCGGTCGATGGGCAGCCGTAGCGCGCGATGGTCTCGACCGCCATCGCGGCGGCCACGTGGTTCTGGCCCATGCCGCCCAGCTCCTTCGGCACGATCAGGCCGAGGAAGCCCGCCTTGGCGAGCGCCTGGAAGTTCTTGCGCGGGTAGAGCAGCTTGCGGTCGCTCTCGACTGCGTTCTCGCGCATCACGGTCTGGCAGAGGTCGATGAGCGTCTTCTGCAGCTTCTTCTGCTCGCCGGTCAACAGCCACTGCGGATCGAACTCGTAGCCGAGGCCCCAGAACGGGTCCTTGCCCCACATCTTGACGTCAGTCATTCCCGCGCTCTCCCTTGCTTAGGCGTTGACATCGATTGTCGTGCCGGCGCGCTCCCAGATCCGCCGGATGGTCCTATGCCGTCATCCTAGCCAATTCCCCCCGGCTGGACCAAGACGGCCACCGGTATAGGAAGGGGACTAGACCGCTTCTGAGCCATTTCAGGGCCAATTAAACCAATTCTGTGCCAGCCTGTCAAAGCAACTTCGGTGGTCCACGGGGCTGGCACGGCTCGCGGCGGAGCTGGGCTACTGCTGCCGGCAAGCAGAGCCGGTTGGACATGTCGGTCAGGCACCTACCAGCGGGACGCGGTCAGGGACGCGCCGACGCCCTGGTTGTAAAGGCGCACACCGCTTGCCGACCGCTGCCGGCTTGGACTCCTGGTAACAGGATCATGGCCGCCGCCACCATTGTTACCGTTTCGTGCAGGGCGGCGTCACACATCCGGCTGTGGGGGAGCGAAGTGCCTGCCTAAAGCGGTGTATTTGGCGTAGAAAAAATCGCATATACCTCAAACAGGGGATGTATCTCGAATTGCTTTCGCGTTAAGTGTAGGGACTGTGGGGCAGGGCGGCACATCCGAAAATCGTGGAAGTGCTTTTGCAGCGCCAGAAGCTGGCAACCGCTGAGCGAGCGGCGGCGTTGCGCGCCTTTGTTACCCGTTCAGGTCGGGCAATAAACTTGGGGGAGTTCCATGGCTATCGTGACGGTGTCTTCGCCGCTCGGGGTTGATTTTGACGATTTGTCGTTCCCAGAACTGGCTACTGGCAAAGCTTCGGTCCACACCGCGACGACGTGGCGCGTCAGCTACAGCGCCAGCGAGTATGACGAATACAAGGGCATTGGCCTAACCTATGACAACACTGCCGGTGATTTCGTCCCGATCGGGGGGACAATCACCAGCGTCAGATATGTCTTCGGTGGCGTAACACAGATACAGGCCACTGGCCTCAGCGTCCTGGCCTCGACCTTCCGCCCGTTCTTCGACGGGGACAACTTCGCCGGCATGCTGGAAGTCGCGCTGGCGGGCAACGACACCATCACCGGCGGCAAGGGTGACGACCGCCTGCTCGGCTTCGACGGCAACGATACCATCGACGGCAAGGCCGGCAACGACACGATGGAAGGCGGCACCGGCAACGACATCTACATCGTAGACAAGGCCGGCGACACGGTGGTCGAGGATGCCGGGAAAGGCACCGACACGATCAGGAGCTCGATCGCCATCGACCTCGGCGGGGCATCCTTCGCCGGTCAGGAGATCGAGAACGTCGTCCTGACCGCGACGGGCGCGGCCAACGTCACGGGCAATGCGCTGAACAACACGATCACCGGCGGCGCCGGCGTCAATATACTCCAGGGCCTCGAGGGCGACGATGTCCTCAACGGCCTGGGCGGCAACGACTCGCTGCAAGGCGGCGACAACAACGACACGCTGGATGGCGGCGCCGGCAACGACACGCTGGAAGGCGGCTTAGGCGACGATACCTACATCGTCGACAGCAAGGGTGACGTCATCAACGACGTCGACGGCGAGGACACCCTCCAGTCGAAGCTGTCGATCGTCCTGTCGGCCTCGATCGAGCATGCGATCCTGACCGGCACCGGCGCCGCCAACGCGACCGGCAACGGCGGGGACAACAAGCTGACCGGCAATGACGGCGTCAACAAGCTGGACGGTGGCGCGGGCGCCGACACGATGAGCGGCGGCAAGGGCGCCGACACCTACGTCGTCGACGATGCCGGCGACGTGGTGACCGAAAGCCTGGCCGGCGTGCCGGGCGGCAAGGATCTGGTGCAAAGTTCGGTTGATTTCGAACTCGGCAACAATGTCGAGAGCCTCACCCTGACCGGCCTCCTCGACATCGACGGCAAGGGCAATGCCGTTGCCAATCTCATCACTGGCAATGACGGCAACAACCGCCTCGATGGCCAGGGCGGCAACGACACGCTCAACGGCGGCAAGGGCAACGATACCTATGTGGTCGATTCGGTGGCCGACAAGATCGGCGAGACGCTGACCCTGGCGAAGGGTGGCGGCACCGATACGGTGGAAAGCTCGGTGACGTTCAGCCTCGCCGCCCTGGCGAACGTGGAGAACCTGACCCTGACCGGCGATGCCAACATCAACGGCACCGGCAACGCCGCCGCCAACGCCATCACCGGCAACGACGGCAACAACAAGCTGGACGGCGGCGCGGGCGTGGACACGCTCGCCGGCGGCGCCGGCGACGACATCTATGTCGCGGACAGTAACGATGTGGTCATCGAAGACGCGGACAGCGGCAGCGATTCGGTGCTGCTGACCAACCTGATCGCCAACAAGACCTACGGTCTCGCAACGGACCTCCAGAACATCGAGCACGTCACGCTGCTCGGCAAGCTGGCCGGCCACCTCACCGGCACCGACGTCGGCAACAACCTGACCGGCAACGACACCGCGAACAAGCTGAACGGCGGCCTTGGCAACGACCATCTGGTCGGCCTTGCCGGCAACGACACCCTGAACGGCGGCGAAGGCGACGACCTGCTGAACGGCGGCGTCGGCAACGACGTGGTCGAGTTCGCGGTCGGCGACGGCGAGGACACCATCGTCGCCGGCAGCCTTAATACCGGCGACGTGATCAAGCTGCTCGGCACCGACCTCTACGACCTCAATTTCGACTGGTTCGGCGACGGGCACCTCTACATCGCCCAGGCCATCAACGGCGACTACAACTTCGGCGACACCGGCTTCATCCGGCTGGCGAACTTCTTCGGCGGCACCGGTTCGGTCCAGGTGCAGATCGATGCCGAGTTCAACGATTCATACGGAACCGACACGGAACTCTCCACCATCACGTTCCAGCGCGGGCTCACCGGCACCAACAACGTCGCCACCTCCGAGATCATTGCTGGCCAGGACGGCAATGACAAGATCAACGGCAACGGTGGATATTACGACGGCCTGTTCGGCGGCGGCGGCAACGACACCATCACCGGCGGCAGCAATGGCTTCGACAACATCCGCGGCGGCGGCGGCAACGACATCATCAATGCCCTCGGCGGCGACGACAGGCTGCGCGGCGACTATGGCAACGACACGCTCAACGGCGGGGCCGGGTTCGACACCGCCGACTACCGAAACTCCGATTTCGGCGTCGTGGTCAACCTGGCGCTGGGCATGGCGCTCGACGACGGCAATGGCACTGAACAGGGAAAGGGAGGGGCAGACACCCTCATCAGCATCGAGGATGTGCGCGGTTCGCAGCACGGCGACTCGCTCGCGGGCGATGACAGCGGGAACATCCTCATTGGCTTGGACGGCGACGATACCCTGACTGGGGCCGGCGGTGATGATTTTCTCGACCTTGCCGGCGACGGCGTCGACACGCTGCGGTTCAACGCCTTCGGCGATGGCGACGATACCGTTTTCGATTGGGACGTATCCGAGGACCAGCTGGCATTCGCAAGCGCCCTGGACAAAGGCGCCGCCGGTATCCTGGATGATCTGCAGGATGCCGTCAGCAGCGTAACGGAAGTGGGTGATGACGTCGTCGTCAGTTTCGACAACGGCTCCTCGTTGACATTCCGTCAACTGGCAGGTGCCGGAGTCTTCGACAGCATCGACGATCTGTTCGCCAGCACCAACCAGGCCATTACCTTCGACGACAAGACGGTTCTCGGCACTGTCGGAAACGATTCTCTGGCTGGCGGCGATGCGGACGACCTGTTGCGCGGCCTCGGCGGCAACGACACGCTGAACGGCGGCAAGGGCAACGACATCCTTGATGGTGGCCTCGGCAACGATGTCTATGAATTCGATGTCGACGGCGGCGAGGACACCATTGCGGCCGGGACTTACAACACGGGGGATGTCATCAAGCTGCTCGGCGCAGACCACTATGACCTTAACTATCAAGAGTGGGACGGCAGCCTCTATATCGCCGGGGCGGTCGACGGCGACTTCAATTTCGACGATACCGGTTTCATCAAGCTTACCAACTTCTACAGCGGCACCGGCTCCATCAACGTTCAGATTGATACCCAGAACTACAACGAGTTCTACGGCACCGATTCGGTCGTCGCGACGTTCACGTTCCAGCGTGGCCTGGTCGGAACCAACAATGCCAACAACACTGAAGTCATCATCGGAACGAACGGCAACGACAAGATCACCGGCAATGGCGGCTTCTACGACTCGCTCTGGGGCGCCAACGGCAACGACACGATCACCGGGGGTGCCGGATTCGAGTGGATCCGAGCCGGCAGCGGCAATGACGTGCTGAACGGCGCGGCTGGCAACGACACGCTGCGGGGCGATTCCGGCAACGACACGCTGAACGGTGGCACCGGCAACGACCGCGCCGACTACCGCTTCTCCGAGGCCGGCGTGCTGGTCAACCTCGCGACCGGAGTCGCGCTCGACAATGAGGGCGATGCCTTCTTCGGCGTGGACAAGCTGATCAGCATGGAGGACGTGCGCGGATCGGAGCACGACGATGTCATCATCGGCAGCGCGGTCGCGAATAACCTGCAAGGACGAGATGGCGCGGACATTTTCACCGGCGCCGGCGGCGACGACACGCTGAACGGCGGCGGCGGCGCCGACACGTTCCAGTTCAACGCCTTTGGCGAGGGCAAGGACATCATCGAGGAATGGAATGGGTCGGAGGACAGGCTGGCCTTCGCGGCCGTCCTCGACAAGGGTGCACCCGGCATCCTGGACGACCTATTGTTGGCGACGACGGTCGTCGACCAAGGCAATGGCAATGACGTGGTCGTGACCTTCACGGCCAACGGCTCGACCGTGACGTTCGTCGGTGCGGGCACCGGAGCGATCGACAGCATCGACGATCTGGTGGCTGACCCGAACACGCAAATCGTCGCATTCGCCGACAAGACGGTGACCGGCGGCGCCGGCAAGGACACTCTGACCGGCACTGACGGGCACGATGTCGTGAGCGGCCTCGCCGGCAACGACACGCTGACCGGCGGAGAAGGCAACGACATCCTCGACGGCGGCCTCGGCAACGACACCTACATCTTCAACGAGGGCGACGGCTTCGACGTCATCGCCGCCGGCACCTACAACACCGGCGACGTGATCAAGATCGAGGGCGCGGACTTCTACGACCTCAACTACGGCTGGACCAACGGTAACCTCGAGATTGCGCCGGCGATCGACGGCGACTACGACTTCAACGACACCGGTGTCATCACCGTTGCCAATTTCTTCGGCGGCACCGGCTCGATCAAGGTGCAGATCGATACGCTGAATTACAACCTCGACTACGGCACCGACCCGGCCCTCGCGACCTTCACGTTCCAGCGCGGGCTGATCGGCACCAACAATGCCACCTCGTCCGAAGTCATCATCGGCACCGCCGGCAACGACAAGATCACCGGCAACGGCGGGTTCTACGATGCGCTGTACGGCGAAGAGGGCAACGACACCATCACCGCCGGTACCGGTGGTGACTTCCTCCGCGGCGGCGATGGCAACGACCTGCTGAACGGCGGGGGTGGCGACGACCGGCTGCGTGGCGACTGGGGCAATGATACGCTCAACGGCGGCGACGGCAACGATCGGGCTGACTACCGGCGGGCCGATGGCAACGTGAGTGTCGACCTTGCCCTCGGCATCGCCAGCAATGACGGCCATGGCACCATCGATACGTTGATCTCCATCGAGAATGTGCGTGGCGGCGACTTCGATGACGAGCTCACCGGCAACAGCGGCACCAACGATCTCGAGGGCCGCGCCGGCTTCGACATCCTCACCGGCGCCGGTGGCGACGATGTGCTGTCGGGCGGCGGAGACTCGGATCACTTCCGCTTCAACAGCTTCGATGAAGGACACGATGTCATCGAGGATTGGAACGGAAGCGAGGACGTCCTGGCGTTCAAGAACATCCTCGATACCGGCAGCGACGGCATCCTGGACGACCTGCTGGCGGCCATTACCGACGTCATCGAGGATGGCGGCGATGTGATTGTGAGCTTCGCCAGCGGGTCGACCCTGACGTTCCAGGGCGCCGCCACGGGTACGGTCGACGAGATCACGGATCTGGTCACCAACGCGGGCACGCAGATCGTCACCTTCTAGCCAGCCCGGACGGGCGGCGGCAAGCTTGCCGCCGCCCGCCGGTCCTGCGATCCTCATCCGAACCATGCACCACTGAGCGGCTTCTGCGATGGCACGGATTGTCTGGGTCGCGTCCTATCCCAAGTCGGGCAACACCTGGCTACGGTTCCTGCTGGCCAACCTCATCCTCGGCAAGCGTGTCGACAGCTCGGCCAAGGTCCAGCTGCTGGTGCCGGATATTCACGACGGCATCACCGGCGCCCACTTGATGCCCGGTCTCACCACCCTTATCAAGACGCACTGGGCCTGGAACTCGGCGTTTCCGCTGCGCGAGGACACCGCCGGCGTCATCCATCTGGTGCGCCATCCGGTCGACACGCTGGAATCGAACCAGAACTACGCCATCAACCGCTCGGGCGAGCTGACCCGGCGAAAGTCGCCGGAGGAGCTGCAGGCATTCGCATCGAACTTCGTGGAAGAGTTCATCCGCGACGGCGGCCACCGCCAGTTCCAGCAGTTCGGCATCGGATCGCTGGAACAGCATTTCGCCAGCTGGGCATCGCCGGTGATCGCATTTCCGAAGCTGCTGGTGCGCTATGAGCAGCTGAAGGCGGCGCCGGAGCGCGAGCTGAAGCGGATCAGCCACTTCATCAAGCTGAAGCGGACCGAGGAGCAGGTCGCGCTGGCGGTCCGGCATGCGGCCGAGCGCGAGATGCGCAAGCTCGAGGAGGCGGAGATCGCCGCCAAACAACACGGGATCTTCTATCAGGACCGCAATCGGTCGGCGATCGAGGCCGGTCATCGCTTCGTCGGCCGCAGCGAGACCGGCGACAGCAAGTATCGTCTGACGCCGCAGCAGAGGGATCGCGCCACCCAGCGCTTCTCCGCGCTCATCCGGCAGATGGGCTACGACTCCGCCCGCTAGGACGCGGACTCACTTCTGCTGCAGATTGACGATCCCGTCCCAGTGCGCGGGCGGATGCTCGGCCCAGGCTTCGGCGCGCTCGGCGAAGGCGCCGGCGGCGGGGTCGTCCGTCAGCTGGCGGAACACGGCGGCTGCCTCCACGAATGCGCCGCGCCGCCACAGCGCCAGGGCCTCTGCGAAGCCCGGATCGATCCTGTTTGCAGGCGCAAGGGGCTCGAACAGCGTGACCGGCCGGTCGCGGCCGACCACGCGCACCTGGTCAAGCTCGCGGAAGGCATGCGCGTCGCCCGCGGCGCGCCGGGTGGCGTCGCTGGCGATGATCGAGACGTCATACAGCTTGCCGACGCCTTCCAGGCGCGAGGCCAGGTTCACGCCGTCACCGACCACGGTGTAGTTGAAGCGGTCGGGCGCGCCGATGTTGCCGACGATCACCCGGTCAGTATGCAGGCCGACGCGGATGCGGATCGGCCGGCGGTTCAGCGTCAGCGTGGAATCGCGCGCCAGCGCAGCCACCATGTCGAGCGCTGCCTGCACCGCGGCCTCAGCGTGGTTGCCGGCCGCCAGCGGCGCGCCGAACACCGCGAGCACGCCGTCGCCGATGAACTTGTCGACGAAGCCGCCGTGGCGCTGCACGATCTCCGTCATGCGCGCGAAATAGCGGTTCAAGTCGCCGACCAGCGCCGCCGGTGTCAGGCTCTCCGACAGGCCGGAATAGCCGGCGATGTCGGAGAACAGGATGGTGACCTCGCGCTCTTCGCCGCCCAGCGCTGGCAGCTCGTCGCGCGCGGTCAGCCGCTCCAGCTCCGGCTCCGGCAGATAGAGCGAGAACGCCTTGCGCAGCCGCCGACGCCCACGATCGACCAGGCCGAGGCGATAGCCAAGGGTGAGCGGCGCGCTTGCCAGGATCACGGCGGTGCCGGCGACCAGCGGCAGCACGATGAGATTGGCAAACGCGGCAGTGGCGATCGCGATCCAGGCGGCGATGAGCGCGCCGAGTGCAACGGCCGCGTGCCGGAGCTTGAACCGCAAGACGGACAAGGCCGCCGCTAGCGAAACCGCGAACAGGCAAAGAAAACGCACTGGCTCCGGAATCTTGGACAGGCCGCTCAAGGCTTTCAAATTGTCGATCGCCGCCGCGTGCAGGTAGACGCCTGGAATTGTGTCGCGCCTGAGGTCACCCAAGACGTCGGCCATGACCGGATAGGCACAGCGCTCGGCATAGTTCTCGCCAGCGGTGTACTTCACGAATCTGCGCGATGCGAGCTTCCGGTCCTCGACGTCGAGCACCGCGCCGATCAGCACCGTGCGGCCCTGAAAATGGCGCTCGAAATGGGCGGTGTTGCCGGCCTGCGCGCAGGCGTAGAGATCGGCCAGCGAATAGAGCGGCGGCGCTTTCGTGGTCGGCATGAAGTTGAGGGAAACCGCGTTGCCGGTGATGCCGGCTGTCAGCCGGCCGTCGATGGTCGCGCCGCCGTCACCGACTTGCAGATCGCGACCGGAAGCGCGCCGGAAGATCTCAGCCGCGAAGCTGAGCTCATATCCGCTCTCGGTCCGGAAGCCGAGCGGCATGCGGCGGATGATGCCATCGTCATCCTCCAGCGCGTTAGCGGCGCGCACGTTGGCGGCGCCAAGCGCCATCACCAGGCCGCGATCGGGAGAGAGCGGCTTGGCCTGATGCTGAGCGCTGGCGAGAACGAGCCGGCCCTCACGTCCGCCGCGATTCAGGGCTTGGCGCAGCGGCTTGTCGTAGTTGGGGATAACTGCCGATGCAGACGTGCTGAAGATGATATCGAGGCCGACGATCTTGGCTCCGCCGTCCATCACGGCGTTCAGCACCGATGCGACTTGTGGCGTCCATAAGGGTGACGGCACGCCCTGAAACGGCTGCCGGCGATAGGTTTCCTCGTCGATGGCGATGACAACGGTGCGATCGTCGAATGTCGTGCTCCGCTCGATCTTTGCAGAGTGAGCGAGCAGGTAAAGCAGGTCGATCGACAGGCCATCTGCGGGAGAGCGCCAGAGGAAGCCGGCGACCGCGACGCCACCGGCAATCAGCCCGGCTATTAGATGAGAATGCCCCCGCAAGATGGTCGCGTGACTACAGCCGCACGAGGCGGCTCATCGCGGGCATGGCTCCGGCCTGGGCGTTGTTGTGGATCTTGATGACCATTCTCTTCTTGCCCGCTTGCAGCTCATAGAAGCCATTCGGCACCAGCTCGATCTGATGCGCCGCCAGGTCAACCCTGCCGTCCTCGATGGGAAGAGAGAGCGTCTGCTGCTCCTCGGCATCGAGCCGCTTGATCGTCAGCTGCCCCTTCGCGCCTGCCCAGATCAGTGGACTCTGCGACGGCACGACCTGGCGCAACTCCCGCTCCCAGGGCATGGGACGCATGCTGATGGTCGCGCTCTTGCCAGCTTCGTCTTCCGCCAGGACCAGCTGGGTCGCTTCGCACGGGATAGTCTCGCGCGCGACCTTGCCGCCTTGGATCTGCGACTGGTCCTTGCCGATGACGACGGTGCCGCCCTCGATGGTCTCGCGCGCGCAGCTGGCGAGATAGCCGATGACGGCGCGTCCGTTGGCGCCGAGTTCGAGTCGCTCGCCGGCCTTGAGCTCGTCGAAGGCTTCATGCTTGCCGGAGGCGCCGGCGATCTCCTCAAGGATCGCGACTGCTTGTGCCGACGCGGCTGCCGGAAACAGCGTATAGATCAGCGCGACAAGTGTAGCCAGTTTCGACGCCGCACGACTCATGGTGGTCTCAGGTTCTGTTCGGTTTTGATGGCGACACTGTAGCGGCGTTCGCGCGCGGGGCAATGGGGTGCAATGTGACTCCTGTCACTGCTCCGGCGCGCGGCGGTTTGCTAGCAGTGATGTGCAACATTGAACAGAACCGGGGCATGGTTAAGAGAGTCTAAAGGGGAATAATTGCCACAGCCTGCAGGAAATCGTCACGGCGAGTCTTGACCAAATGGCCAAGGTCGCTAGTTTGCCGCGGCTCACCCGGGATCAATCGGGCTATGGGCTGGGGACAGTCAGCGTACTAATTCGAGGGGTCTGCGCATGCGTTCGTTATTGTCACGCCTGGCCGCGGTTGCGGCCATGGCCGTCATTGTGTGCCAAGCCGGCACCGCCTTCGCTCAAAGCAGCGATGAAGTCGAAAAGAAAATCCGCGAGGAGGTCAGCCGCCGGGTCAGCGACGCCGTCGCCAACCGCATCGGCGACCAGCTGGTGACCGGCGACGTGCCGGCGGCCGAAGCGCCGGAGCCGAACAGCGCCTGGATCACCACCAGCTATTCCAGCATCACCAGCGACGACAGCGGGCTGGTGGAAGAGTTCGGCGGCAGGTTCCAGACCGACCTGGTCAACGTCACCTTCGGCGCCGACCACCGCTTCGGCGAGTCGGTGTTCGTGGGCCTGTCCGGCGCCTATGCGGCGGCGGACACCAAGTTCGAGATCGTGGATTTCGACATGGACACCGACCTGGAGAGCGATTCCTTCACCGTCTCGCCCTACGGTGCCTACGTATTCCATCCGAACTTCTTCGCCAGCGGCCTGTTCAGCTACACCTACTCCGACGCCAGCAGCGACAATGACTTCACCGGCGAGGTCGACAGCGACAGCCAGACCTACTCGACCGAGCTGGCGATGAACTCGGTGGCGACGGTCGCCGAGGACGTCATCCTCAAGGGCAAGGCGGGCTGGCGCTTCAACTACACCGAGCTGCTGGACTTCGAGCAGCCGGGCGACGACGACGTGCACAGCCACGCGCTCGTGCTCAATGGCGAGGCCGGCTACGACCTCGATTGGATCGTGCCCTATGTCGGCGTGCAGTATGAGCACGTCTGGCCGGAGAAGTTCTTCGATGACGACGGCGACGAGATCGACCAGGGCGACACCGACTTCGTGTTCCTGTCGGTCGGCGCGCGCGGTCGCATCGGCGATTCGATGCAGCTCGGCGCTTCGGTCCGCACCGAGCTGTTGAACGACGAGACCAACCAGATCGGCGGCGCGGCCGAATTCCGCCTCCGCTTCTGATCGGCAGGCTAAGGGGCGCGAGATCCGGCAGGATCTTGCGCCCTTTTTCCGTCCGGAGTGATAGAGTCCAAGCGAAAGGTGACCCATGACGCTGCGCGCATTCATGTCCCGGGTCCTGCTCGCGGCGGCCATCGCGATGACGCCGGCGCTGGCGCGGGCGCAAAGCGTGGGCGATGCCATCAGCTCCGCCCTGTTCGAGAACGTGATCTATGCCCAGGCCAAGCTGAAGGTCTCGGCCAGGCTGGTGCGGCTGCAGCGCATGGCGGTGGCGACCGGCGGCGACCATCTCGCGCTGCTGGCGGAGGACGGCACCATCCGCGTCTGGAACCTGCTGCGCGGCAGCCAGGGCCGGCCGATCGCCGCCGGCAAGGATGTCGTGTTCGCGCCGAGCGCGGACGGCACGCTGCTGATGCTCGGCGACGCCTCGGGCAAGATCGAGCTGCGCGATGCACGCACCGGCGCGCCGGTCGGCGCGATGGCAGGATCGGGTGGCGCGATCACAAAGCTGGCGACCAGCCCGGACTCGCTGCAGCTGATCGCGGGCGCCAAGAGCGGCCAGGTCGAGATCTGGGACCTCGCCGCGCGCAAGAGGGTGGCGGCGGCCAAGGCGGCGAATGCGCCGATCACCGCGATCGCGGTGGGCGCGCAGGCGCTGATCGGCAGTGCCGATGGCACGGTTGCGGCGGTGGACCTCGCGAGCGGCGCGCCCAAGGCGCTTGCGACCGTGGCCGGGCCGGTCAGCGATCTCAAGATCGCCGCCGACGGCAGGCAGGTGGCCGTCGTGGATGGCAAAGGCCGTGTCAGCCTGGTTGCGCTTGCGGGTGGCACGCCCAAGGACAGCGATGTCGAGGGCGAGAGTCTCCTTGCCATCGGCCAGTCGTTGCGTTCGGCGGCGGTGTTGGATGGCAAGGACGAGATCGACGTCGTCGATCTGGCGAACGGCAAGACGCTGGCCGAGCTGAAGATCGAGGAAGGAACGATCATCGGACTGCATGTCGATGATGTCGCCAACTCCGTCATCGCCGCCACGGCGGACGGCAAGCTGCTGGTGTGGGACGTTCCGAGCAGGAAGCAGATACTCTCCATCTTCATCTCGCCCACCGGTTGGGCGATGGTGGACCGGCAGGGCAGGTTCGACGGCACCGCCGATGGGCTCAAGGGCCTGAGCTGGGATGTGAAGAAGCTGAACTTCCCGGTCTCCAGCATGCGCCAGGCGTTCCTCGATCCCGGCCTGCTGGCGGCGGCGCTGAAGAAATCCGCGCGCGCGCCGCGCGAGGTACCGGAAAATCTGCAGGATGCATTCCCGATCCCACCCAAGGTTGAGATCGAAGCCGTGCCGGGCGAGAAAGCCGCCGGCAAGCCGTATCAGCTGATCGTCATCGCCGAGGATCAGGGCGGCGGCATCAAGGACGTGCGCCTCTATCACAACGGCAAGATCGTCAGCATCGGCGCCGTGCTGGAGCAGAAGGACGCCGAAGCGGACGGGCGCCATATCCGCGTGGTTGGCTACAACGTCTGGCCGGTCGCCGGCGCCAACACCTTCCAGGCGGTCGCCACCGGCGTCTACGACAACGAGGGCGAGGCGGTCGAGCTGCGCGAGAGATTCAGCGGCCAGCCGGCGGGCGGCACCCTGCACATCGTCGCCGCCGGCGTCTCCAAATATCCGCGCATGGCGGCGGCGGATCAGCTGCGCGTCGCCGCCAGCGATGCCGCCGCCGTGGTGGACAATGTCGCGGGCCAGGCTAAGGCGATGTTCGGCAGGATCGAGGTGCGCAAGATGCTGGATGGCGCGGCCGGCCGCGCGGCGATCCTGCAGGCGCTGGCCGGCATCAAGAGCTCGAAGCCCGAGGATGCAGTGCTGCTGTTCCTGTCCGGCCATGGCTTCGGCAACGAGCAGGATTGGTATTTCATGCCGAGCGACGCCAGCTTCGACGATCCGAAGTCCTGGCTGAAGGCGACGGAGATCCGCGCCGCGCTGGAGCAGGCGGGCGCGCAGCGCATCTTCGTGGTGGTCGATTCCTGCTATTCGGGCGCGACGGTCGACAAGTTCAATGCCGTGGTCAGCTTCCAGACCCGCTTCCTGGAGAACGGATTGCGCGGCGCGGGCGTGCAGGTGCTGACGGCGACGCGCCGCGACCAGCTGGCGCCGGAAAGCGCGGAGCTCGGCTATGGGTTCCTGACCTACGTGCTGCTGCAAGGCCTGAAGGGCGGCGCCGACCTGTTCCCCAAGGACGGCGTGGTGACCTCGCAGGAAGTGGCGCGCTACGCCTACGACACGCTGCCAAAGGTGTTCCAGAGCCAGCGCCAGAAGAACCCGCGCGCCTTCCAGCAGGCCTATGGCGACGACATCCAGGAGCCCGCGATCTACAGCCTCGGCGCCGATCTGACGCTGGGTGCGGTGGCGCAGTAGCATCGCGCGTGGTGCTGCTCTAGGATGACGTCATGAGCCAGCGCTTCAAGATCGCTTGCGTGCAGAACTGCGCCGTTGCGGAAGTCGAACGGAACATCGACGTCGCCGCGTGCCTGACGCGTGCCGCGATCGAGCGCGGCGCGGCGATCGTGTGCCTGCCGGAATACTTCTCCGGCGTGGCGCTGAAGGATGGCCTGCTCCATCCCGCGGCGTTCGACGAGGCGCGCCATCCGGTGCTGCAGGCCTTCGCCGACCTGGCGCGCGAGCGCAGGACCTGGCTGCTGCTGGGCTCGCTCGGCGTGCTCGCCGGCGACGGGCGCATCTTCAATCGCGGCTACCTGCTCGATCCGCAAGGCGCGGTCACGGCGCGCTACGACAAGATCCACATGTTCGACGTCGAGCTAACTGAGGGCGCGCCGCTGCGCGAATCCGCGACCATCGCGCCGGGTGATTGCGCGGTGCTGGCGGACACCGGCTTCTGCACCATGGGCCTCACGATCTGCTACGACCTGCGCTTCCCGCATCTCTATCGGCGGCTGGCCCAGGCCGGCGCCCAGGTGCTCGCCGTTCCGGCCGCCTTCACCAAGGTGACAGGCGAAGCGCACTGGCACGTGCTCAATCGCGCACGGGCGATCGAGAACGGCTGCTACGTTGTCGCCCCGTGCCAATACGGCACCTTGCCGGGCGGTGCGGCGTGCTTCGGCCATTCGCTGATCGTCGATTCCTGGGGAACCGTGCTGGCCGACGGCGGAGACGCCGAAGGGATCGTGCTGGCGGACATCGATCTGGCCGAGGTGGGCCGGGCCCGGAGCCGTATTCCGGCGCTCAGCCACGACCGGCCGTTCCAGATCCGACCTGAGACAGGTCGTCCTGCACATCTTAAGCAGGCCTGATCAGCATGAAATAACCATATTCGGCCTTAAAGGCCGGTGATTTGTTTGCCGGTTATTAACCGTCTCGCCGCGATTATTCCCAACCGCTCGGCGGTTGTGAGGAATGGTGGCGCGTATGTACGATTCCGTTCAGGCGAGTGTCATCGAGAGCGTTGCAAGCCGCCTCAACGGCTTCTTCTACCGCTGCCAGAACGACGCCGGCTATACCATGCTGTTCATGACCGAAGGCATCGAGACTCTCACGGGCTATCCGGTCAGCGAATTCCTCAACAACCGCGTCCGCACCTTCACCTCCATCGTTGACCCGCAGGATATCCCGGCCGTCGACGCCGCCGTCGGCGCCGGCGTCGAGAAGCGCGCGAGCTGGGAGATCGACTATCGCCTGGTGAAGCGCGACGGTCACCCGCTGTGGATCCACGAAAGCGGCGCCGGCATCTTCGACGACAACGGCCAGCTGATGTTCCTCGAAGGTGTGTGCATCGACATCTCGCCGCAGAAGAAGCAGGAAGAGAAGCTGGAGCAGCTGGTCAGCAATATCTCCGGCACCAGCAACGACATCGTCGAGGCGGTGCAGCACATCCTCGGCGAACTGCGCACCTTGAAGCTGCTGGCGCTCAACGCCCGCATCGAAGCCGCGCGCGCGGCCGAGCATGGCGCCGGCTTCGCGGTGGTCGCGCAGGAGATGAAGTCGCTCGCCGACACCACGCGCGAGGAAGCGGATCGCATCCGCTCCCTCATGGAAACGCTGCAGACCCTCCTGAAGGGCGGCAACTAGCGCTTTCTAACGCTGCGTCCCAACCTGCGGCACGCGCCCGACCAGCCGGGCGCCGGTCCAGATCTCAACCGTCAGGGATTGCGATTGGGCGAGCGCTCCGGCTTGCAGCATCGCCTCGGAATCTTCCGCGCATTGCAGCTCCGTCGCGGATTGAATCTGATCCAGACTATTCACAAGGTAACAACGGTAGTCGGCCATTGCGGTCTTCCCCTCGCTAAGACAGCACGACACGGTGTTTGCAACGAGCTTATCCAATCAAGCGCACCATGAACCCCGGATGAACATGAACAGGTCCCGCGGCTTCATCGCTGCTTTGCGGGCAGCGACACCGCCGCTTGTGCTTGAATATCTACCTGCCACGCCTAAGCCATTCTGCTTCCAGGTTGTTATCGATGGGCAAATGTCGCGCTGGCAGCCGCTCATAAAGCCGCCCTTGTCCGGTCAAATCTCATTCCAATGTGGGATCGAGGAGGACTTGCCAGGAACATTTGCTGTTCCAATCTGTCCTTTAACGCAGGCTGACAGCAGTGGAGATGGCGATGACCGTGCGCTGGATTGCGGGTTCCCTGGTGCCGCTGGCACTGGCGATGGGCAGCGCGAGCGGCCTGGCCGCCGAAAGCTACCAGTCACAGGCCGGATCGGTCTCGGTGGTAACGGTCGCGGAGGGGTTGGAGCAGCCCTGGGGCCTCGCCTTCCTGCCGGACGGCCGGATGCTGGTGACCGAAAAGGAAGGCCGCCTTCGCGTGGTGACGCGGGATGGCGATCTGTCCGAGCCGCTGGGCGGGGTGCCCGAGGTCTATGACGGCGGCCAGGGCGGCCTGCTCGATGTCGCGCTCGATCCGGACTTCGCCGCGAACCAGATGGTCTATCTGTCGTTCTCCGAGCCGGGCGACGGCGGCGCCGGGACGGCGGTGGCGCGCGGCCGACTTGGCGATCTCGCGCTCGAGGCTGTCGAAGTGATCTGGCGCCAGCAGCCGAAGCTCGGCACCGGCCAGCATTTCGGCTCGCGCTTGGTGTTCCTCCGGGACGGCACGCTGATCGTCACGCTCGGCGACCGCAACACGCGCCAATACATCGCCGACATGAAGGCGCAGATCGGCAAGCTGGTCCGCATCAATCGCGACGGCTCGATCCCAGAGGACAATCCGTTCGTCGACGATGAAGGCTATTCGCCCGACATCTATTCGCTGGGTCACCGCAACGTGCAGGGCGCGACGTTGCATCCGGAGACCGGCCAGCTGTGGACCGTAGAGCATGGCGCGCGCGGCGGTGACGAGATCAACATTCCCGAGCCGGGCAAGAACTACGGCTGGCCGGTGATCTCGTACGGGCGGGAATATGCCGGCGGCAAGATCGGCGAGGGCACCGAGAAGCCCGGGCTCGAGCAGCCGGCCTACTACTGGGATCCCTCGATCGCGCCGTCGGGCATGACCTTCTACACCGGCGACAAGTTTCCGGCCTGGAAGGGCAATCTGTTCGTCGGCGCACTCAAGTTCCAATTGCTGGCGCGGCTGGAGGTCGACGGCAACCGCATCGTCAAGGAGGAGCGCCTGCTGGAGGACATGGGCGATCGCATCCGCGATGTGGTGCAGGGGCCGGACGGCTATCTCTACCTGCTGACCGACGAGGATGACGGTCGCATCCTGCGCCTGGAGCCGGCAGGCAAGTCTTGACCGCGCCATCGGCGATGTCATGCTTCGCGCTCGATCCCTTGGAGCACTGCCGATGAATCTCAACCAGGTGACGGCGCCCGCGCTCGACATGGCGGCGTCCGTCGCGTTCTATGGGGCGCTCGGCCTGAGGCTGATCGTCCGGACCGACGACTATGCCCGTTTCGAGTGCCCAGACGGCGATGCCACGTTTTCGCTGGCGTTGCGCGAAACGCCGGTTCCTCCAGATCGCGAGGGCGTCCATGTCTATTTCGAATGCGACGACCTGGATGAACGCGTGGCCGGCCTGAAGACACGCGGCATTCGTTTCGACAGCGATCCGATCGATCAGGGCTGGCTGTGGCGCGAGGCTTGGCTGACGGATCCCGCAGGCAATGTCGTCTGCCTCTATCGAGCGGGAGAGAATCGCAAGCGACCGCCATGGCGAATCGAAACCGCCTGAGACCTCACTCGACGCCTCCGGATTTCCGGCAGGCCAGCGCGCCGCGCCGCAGCGTCTCCGCGAGCGTGCGGTCGAGTGGAACCAGATCGATCACAATGGTTTGGCCATGCACGATCGGGCTGCGCAGAGCCCTGCGCGTCAGCGGCAACAGGCGGAGCGCGCCGGCATCGTGCAGCCGGCCGAGTTGCGCGCGGCTGACGCCGAGCTCACCGCTCAGCAGCCGGTCCAGCCGCAACCCACACGGCTGCGCGAGCGCCAGGTCGATGGTGATGGCGCCGGCCGTGCTTGCGCATCCATCCTCGCGCGACTTCCGGACGGACACGTCCGGCCTCTCCTCGAGCATGCCGTGGCGCCGCAGCCGCATGTGGTTGAAGGCGTGGCGCAGCGCCAATGCCGCATCGTTGTGTGCGATGGCGTCGAACGCATCGATGTCGCCGACCGCAGCGCGCTCATAGATCGGCAGATTCCAGACCTCCTCGCAGGCGGAGCAGCGATAGATCAGCCAGACGTCGAGGCGCTTTTTCTGCGCGTTGGTGCGGAACTTCATGCTGCAGGCGAACGGCATTTCGGTTGAACAGCCGCGGCAGTGGCGCCGGACCAGCGGCGGCTGCAGCGTCACCCGCCAGGTGACGCGAAGACTCTCGTGCAAGATGACGGCCTTCCCTTGCGGAAGGGCGGCACGGCACTGGGGCGGAGAAAGGGCCGCTTTGGCCTGCGGCAGGCACCACGGATCTTCGGCGGGTACGCTATGGTTGGGCCGAGCCGGGATACAACACCGATCTCAGCCTCGCGCCATGCGCCCAATGGACGACGCGGGCCGGTCGACCCAGAGGATCGGCAGCCCGGAGCGAGCTCAACTGAGATCGGTCAACGCGTCGGCAAAGTCTGGCCCCGCAAGTCGGTGAGGGCGCGGAGAATGGGCCGAGGCCGCCCGCCGCGTCAAGCCCCGAGCAGTCCGAAATCCAAGCGCAGCAGCGCCATGACGCCGAGGACCGCGAACAGCACCGCGGCGGCGATGCGGATCGGCTTCAGCGGTACCACGCGCGCGATGCCATCCCCGCACAGGACGGCCGGGACATTGACCAGCATCATGCCGAGGGTGGTGCCGGCCGTGACCAGCAGAATGTCGTCGAAGCGGGCGGCGAGCGCGACCGTCGCGATCTGGGTCTTGTCGCCGATCTCGACCAGGAAGAACGCAATCAGCGTGGCGAGAAAGGCGCCGACCCTGGCAGCCGACTGCGGCCCGGCCTCGGCCTTGTCGGGAATGAGGCACCAGCCGGCCATGGCAAGGAATCCGAGGCCGAGGATCCAGCGCACGGCATCGGCGCCCAGCCAGCCGGCGGCAAGCGCCCCCAGCCACGCGGCGAGGCCATGGTTGACCAGGGTGGCGATCAGGATGCCGAAGGCGATCGGCAGCGGCTTGCGGTAGCGCGCGGCGAGGATGAGGGCGAGCAGTTGCGTCTTGTCGCCGATCTCGGCGAGCGCCACCACAGCGGTCGAAACGAGCAGAGATTCCATGAAGCCATCTGGCGGGACCGGGCGCATGGCCTTCGACTTCTCGCGCGCCCGATCCCGCGGGTGAACGCAAGCAAGTCAAAGGTCTCGCCAAAAACGTGCCGAGCACGGTCCGAATGCGCCATGGCGGTGACCCGAAGGTCCGACGCCAAGTCTGTTGACGCACTCCCCTCTTACACGAGGGCGGCTACTCCCCAGAGACGGCGGTGGTTTACCCGGTATCAGGACGATTGCCAAGAGCCGGAAAGCCCGCCGAGTTCCATTGAATGAACGGTCATTCATTATTCGCTTGAGCCGGCGTGGCGGCGTGTGCCACGCTGATGGCGACGAACGAACGTATCTCGGTAAAGGGGGGCGATATTCGTTTGCTGCGGGTCCTCTGCGCGGTCATCCTGGCGACCGGTGTGGCGTTGTCTTCGGCGCAGGCCGAGCCGGTCCGGCTCAAGGTCATGATCTTCAATATCTGGCGCAGCGGCGTTCAGCTCAGCCTGCACCAGGTGGTCGCTGCGATTCGCGCCGCCGATCCAGACGTGGTGGCATTGCAGGAACCGGAAGGCAATTCGCGCCGGATCGCCGACATGCTTGGCTGGGACTATGTGATGAACGCGTGCATCTGATCTCGCGCCATCCGCTCTATATGGGCACGCAGGACGACGTGCATTTCTCCTATGTCGAGGTGCAGCGCTCCAAGGTGGTGGCGATCTCCAACCTGCATCTGCCCTCGGATGCCTACGGCCCGGAACTGGTGCGCGACGGCGGCAAGCTCGAGGACGGCTGCAGGCCGAGGCCGACAACCGGATGTACATGCTGGAACCCTACGCCGCCGCGCTGCCCAAGATCGCGGCGCAGGGCATCCCGGTGATCGTCGGCGGCGATTTCAACTCGCCCTCGCATCTCGACTGGACCGAGGCGATGGTGAAGGCGCGGCCGGACGCGGTGAAGTATCCGGTGGAATGGCCGGAGAGCAAGCTGATGGCGGACAGCGGCTTCGTCGATTCCTATCGTGCCGTGCACGCCGACCCCGTCGCGAAGCCGGGCCTGACCTGGACGCCGGGCTATCCGCACCCGTTCGTGCGGCCGCAGGAGACTCACGACCGCATCGACTACATCTATGCGATCGGCGCCAAGACGGTGGCGAGCGATATCGTCGGCGAGGCGGGCGGGCCGGACGTCGCGATCGGTGTTGATCCGTGGCCGGCGGACCATCGCGCGCTGGTGACGACGTTCGAGGTCGAGCCGGCGCCGACACCGGACCTGATCACGGTCGAGCCGCGCCTGGTGAAGCCGGGCGAGATCTTCATCGTGCGGGTGGCGACGCAGAAGCAGGAGAAGCTCGGCCATTCCAGATCTTCGCGGCCGGCGCGGCCGAGGAGGCAACGCCGATCACCGCGCTGCCGGCCGACCCGGCGGACCATCTGGCGGCGCCGTTCGGCACCGCGCGCCTGGCGCCCGGCGCGTATCTGGCGGCGGTGAGCGATGCCAACGGCAAGCGGCTGGCCAGCGTGCCGTTCTGGGTCGCCGATCCCGCGGCCAAGCCGGGGGTTGCGGTGGCCAAAGCCAGCGTGAAATCGGGCGATCCGATCGAAGTGTCGTGGAGCAACGCGCCAGGCAACAAGTTCGACTGGATCGCGATCTACAGCGCGGCTGACCCGGACCTCTACAACTACCTCGGCTATCTCTATACCAACGCCAGCGTCGCCGGCGCAGTCACGTTCAAGACGGAGGATTTCGGCGACGCGCTCGCGCCCGGCGACTACGAAGCCCGCCTGATGCGCGACGACGCCTATGTGGAGCTGGCGATCGTGAAGTTCACGGTGACGGAATAGCGTCAGAACCCGTTGGCATTGCCTTTGACGACGGTGCCGGTGCCCAGGCTGGCGCCGTTCCTGAGCCAGCGGATCTGGTTACCGCTGATCTCGACGTCCCAGCATTCCTTGGGCGTGCCCTGGTATGCAAAGCACATGGCATCACCCTCGACGCTCCACTGGCCGGTGTAGTCCTTGCCCTTGATGGTGCCGTCGGGCGCGTAATACTCCGCGTACGGGCCGCTCGCATCCATGTTGCCCTGGACGGTGCTGTCGGAGATCGCGGCGCGGATCTGATCGCCGGTGGCGGCGGCAAACGCCGCGCTGGCGATCGCCACCACGAACGCGAACGCCAGCAGGAACTTCGATCTCATTCGGGGGCCTCCCAGGGTTGGCGCAGCACGCTCAAACTATACGCGGCGCGCGGCCGATTTGGATCACGCTTCGGTGATGATTCCTGTGGCGGCCATCACACTCCGTCTGTAACGTTTCGGGCCATCGAACCGGCGACGGGCACCCGATGGGGACGTGGGGCACAGGGCTCTATCAGAGCGACGTTGCGGCGGATGTCCGCGCTGTCTATCGCGACTGCAAGAAGCTGGGCTTCTCCGGCAGCGATCTTGCCGACATCGTGCTGGAGACCGTCGGCGGCGCGGCTTCCAACAGCGAAGATGGCAAGCTGGCGCAGCTCGCGCTGGCCGACCTGTTGTGCAAGGACCGGATGCTCCCCAAGACGCTGCAGCAGGCCGCGCTGCGGATCATCAAGAGCCCCGAGCTTCCCACTCGGTTCGAAGACCAGGCTTCTCAAACGAAGCACCGCAACATGCTGGATGCGCTGGGTGCGAAGCTCAGCGCCGCGACACCTGATACCGCCAAACGCAAGCCGCCCTACCAGGAACAGTGCGACTTTGCGATCGGCGAGGTGCTGGCCTGTCCGCTGCCGCGCGGCCGGTGGGCGCTGCTGCGTGTCGTCGCCTATTTCACGCGCTTCCGCGGCAAGAGCCCGATCTGCGAGGTGCTGGCATGGAACATCGCCGATATCCCGCCGGCCCCGCGAAGATCAAGCGGCTGCGCTTCATGCGGCAGAAGAACATCCCGATCCTCGGCGAGCTCAAGAAGGAGGAGATGCTGTCAGGGTTGATCCAGCATAAGCGCCTGCCAAAGGGCGCGACCTGGCAAGACTACGTCGACCAGTATGGTGCGCCGTACATCCCGGTCATCCGCGCCTCGGAACGCGACCCGCAATTCCACAAGGTCGTGAGGACGGGCATCAACACCCCGTCGGAGCGGCCGTTCCATGGCGACTGGTGGGTGGCCACCAACGCGTGGACCACGTGGAAGGACCTGTGGATGCGGCTGGAGGGCTACTTCTCGGACGAGATCAGCGACCCGCGGACCCGCTGATACCGGTCGTGGCGCTACGCCGCAGCCGCGGCCGTCATCGAAGCAAGTCCCTGGCGCGCCAGCTTGGCCCAGGTTTTCTCGTCGGCGCAGACCTTGAAGCGCTTGGCGTGGTCGATGACGCGCTCCAGCTCGGCCCTGGCGCGGGCGGCCTGGCCGTCCTCGAACAGGATCTCGGCATAGCGATAGCGCGCCTCGAGCCCGACGAAATTGTCCAGCAGCGATTCGATCTCGCCCCGCGCGGTGGCGCGGTCGCCGAACTTGGCGGCGGCGCGCGCCTTCATCAGTGCGACCTCTTGGTGGTAGTAGCGCGGCGCATGCTCCTGCAATTCGCCCAGCAGCTTGCGGGCCTCGAGATACTCGCCGTTGAAGAAACGGGCGCGGGCGAAGCCGTAGAGCAGGTCGGATGCGAAATAATACTGGCCCTCGCGCGCGCTCTTGTAGAGCTCGATCGCCTCGTCGAACATGCCGCGCTCGGTCAGCTCCTCCGCCATCTTCAGCTTGTTCTCGACGCTGCCGCAGATCGCGAGCTCCTCGGCCTTGCGCTTCATGTCGCGGTCGGGATTGATCGCCTTGACGATGTCGTTGCCGATCTTCTTGAGGCCCCGCTCGGAGCGGCTGCCGGGCAGCACCTCGATGATGAAGTAGACGACGCATCCCAGGACCGGGAAGCCCATGATGATGAAGATCCAGTAGTACGGCCGCCCGGTCTTCATCGCATGGAAGATGACCGTCAGCTGCAACATGATGACGACGCCGCCCATGATGATCGGCATGTTCGGATATTCCCCAAGATGACGCGGCCTACTTTCAACTAATGGGGCTTAAAATTGGGTTCACATCAATTTTAGATAACTTGTCGATATGTGACAGCACTGAAGCAAAAGAAAAGGGCTGCACCTTCCGGTGCAGCCCTTCGAGCTTGGCTCTGATCGACAGTGCGTCGATTAGAAGTCCATGTCGCCCATGCCGCCCATGCCCGGCGCACCGCCGCCGCCCGGAGCAGACTTCTTCTCCGGCCGCTCGGCGACCATGGCTTCGGTGGTAATCAGCAGGCCGGCGACCGAGGCCGCATCCTGCAGGGCGCAGCGCACGACCTTGGTCGGGTCGATGATGCCGGCCTTGAACATGTCGACATACTCGGCGTTCTGCGCGTCGAAGCCGAGGCTGCCGCCCTTGCCTTCGAGCAGCTTGCCGACGACGACCGAGCCGTCCACGCCGGCGTTCTCGGCGATCTGACGGACCGGCTGCTGCAGGGCGCGACGCACGATGTCGATGCCCGCCTTCTGGTCCGGGTTCTCGCCCTGGAGCTTGTCCAGCACCTTGGCGCCGTAGAGCAGGGCGACGCCGCCGCCCAGCACGATGCCTTCCTCGACCGCGGCGCGGGTGGCGTGCATCGCGTCATCGACGCGATCCTTGCGCTCCTTCACCTCGACCTCGGTGGCGCCGCCGACCTTGATCACGGCCACGCCGCCGGCCAGCTTCGCGAGACGCTCGGCC
>DATFDU010000035.1:0-2198 GCA_035251915.1 Dongiaceae bacterium
CGCCGGAATATTGCCAGATCTCGGCCGGCTCATCCTTGCGCACCAGCTTGGGCTGGCCCAGCGTGCGCGACAGCTCGGCATCGCCGAGGCCGATGAAGGCGTTGGGATCGTCCGACAGGATCGGCGCCGCAGGTTGCGCGCTCGCCTTCTTGGTCGCCGAGCCGGAAGAAGAGGATTTGTCGAGCGCCGCGGGCGTCTGGCACGCCGAAACCACGAGCATCGCGCCGATCAGCGCGATCCAACCCACCCCAGTGCGGCCAATCTGGCCAAACCGCATTTCGGGCCCCCGCCCAAAAAGCACGCCGCCCGGTAGGGCCGGCTGGTCTCGAGAACCGGCCGGCGCTGCCCTCCAGCGCCGGCGGTCAATCCATCACGTTGCTAGGCGGCCGCTTCGCTGGTGGCGGCTTCCGGCAGCGATTCCACAGTGCCGGAGATGATGCCGCCGCGCTCCACCTCGAGCTGGCCGTATTTCACCTTGCCGAACACCCGGCCGGTCGCGCGCACCGTCAAGCGGCCGTGCACCGTGAGGTCGCCGTCGAACCGGCCGCTGATGTCGGCGGATTCGATGTCGGCCGAACCCTTGAACTGGCCGGACGAGGCGATGTCGATCTGGCGGCAGTCGTTCAGCACCGCTTCGACGCGGCCTTCGACCACCAGGAAATCGCAGGTGCGGATCTCGCCGTTGAGGATGATCTCGCGGCCGACGATCAGCTTCTTGTGATCGGTGGTCTCGCTGGCACGCGGCGAGGTCGGCTGGTCGCGGCGCTGCGTGAAGGCGCTGAGATCGGGCGGACGGCGCGCAATCTCCGGGGCCGCGGGCCGCGACACGCCCGGCGTCGGCGCATCCTGGCGCAGATAGCTCTTGCTCTGGTCGGCGGCCGGCGTGGCGGGGGTGCTCTCCGCGCTGGTTGGCATCGACGACATCTCCTGATCCTTCTTCTTCCCGAACATCTTAACCCTTTCCGTGAGGTCGGAGTGCGCCCCGTGGCCCTCAGCGCGGCATACTCTCAAGTGGTGGACTGCATCCTGCCCGAACGAACGACCCAGACCACGAATCGCCGGCTTATGCCAATGGCTTGACCGCCTGAGTCGCGGTTCTTCCGTGGTTTAGCACATTCTGGGCTACATGCACCATAAAAGCCGCCCCCAACACCGGCGCAACGAGGTTGACGAACGGTATTGTCAGGCAGACGGCTATCATGACACCGGCGATGGTAAATGTTCGGTTATGACGACGGCGCAATTCATGCGCCGTCGCGCGGTCCATGCGCCGGAACGCCACCATCTCGAAATACTCGCGCCCGAGCAGCCAGCCGTTCACCCCCCAGGTGAACAGGACATAGACGGGCGGAATGACCAGCAGCGGCAAGGCGACCACGTTCACCAACAGCGCAATGGCCGCCAGCTTCAGGCCGTCCAACACTGCGGCGAGGATCGGGACGGGGTGCGCCGGCGGCAGGGCGGGATAGTGCCTGGCCTCGACGGCGTCGATCACTTCGTCGGCGAAGATGCCGGCGATCGCTGCGGCCGCGGCTGGGAAAATGAACCAGGCAATGACGATCGCGGCGAACACGCTGCCGAACTGGGCCAGTCCTTCCAGCCAGCCGCTCAGGCCCGCCAGCCAGCCGACGAGCAGGTAAACCAGCACCACGAACACGATGTAACCGAGGATGGCGAGGCCCAGGGTCTTGCCGATCACCCGCCGGATCACCGGATCGTTCAGTTGGCCAAGCGTCTTGGAGATCGCGCTGAACACCATGTTTCCTTTCAGTCCAGTGGCTTGGCCCATATTGGGAGCCGCCACGACGCCCGCAAGGGTATTCGCTATCAGGTATCAGGTATCAGAATGTGCGTCATGCCGTCCTGACCTCTGATTCCTGATTCCTGATTCCCGGCAACTGACTATACTCCGCCAACTTTTTTGGGCAGCACACATAGGTTTTTATGTCTGAAGTCATCGACGTGGTCGGCATCGGCAATGCGATCGTCGACGTCCTGGCGCATTGCGACGAAGCCTTCATCGAGCGGATCGGTGTCGCCAAGGGCTCCATGACCCTGATCGATACCGCGCGCGCCGAGGAGCTCTATGCCGCCATGGGCCCCGCCATCGAGATTTCCGGCGGCTGCGCCGCCAACACCACCGTCGGGGTCGCCAGCCTGGGCGGCAAGGCCGCCTTCATCGGCAAGGTCGGCAACGA
>DATFDU010000036.1:0-6960 GCA_035251915.1 Dongiaceae bacterium
TCGGCGGGCGTGACGAAGCCAAAACCCTTTTCAGGATTGAACCACTTAATGCGGCCCCGCAATTCACTTGCGGAACCGCCCTGATTTTGATCGGACATGTCCAACTCTCAGTCGAAGACCCCACGCGAGCGCTCCAACACCCCGGCCCACCGGCAGACGATCGGCCCCTTAGCTGCAACGCCATGATTAGCATGGGGCCGATCTGCGACAAAAAGCAAGCCCGATTGGGGGGAAAAACGGGAACTGAGAGGCCAAGACACGGTTTAGGCGCCGCTCTTCATCCGGTTTGTTCGCCTCGTCGATGTGCGGCGGCAACGATGGATTAGCCCAAATATGCGCTAAATTCAGGGTCCTTGGCTGACAGGGCCCGTTCTGGCATGCATGGGCTGCGGCCTGGACCGGGCATGATGGTGCCCGAACAGCCGCCGGAGTCCCACATGAAGGGGAAGATCGTCTTGGCATCCGTGGTCAACGTCCTGATCGCCGTCGGCGTGATCTATCTGGCGATCCTCGGCTATTTGTGGGCCACCCAGCGCAGCCATGTGTATCGCCCCGGTATCGGACCGCTTGATCTCATCAACTCCACAGTCGCCGCCTACATGCGCGAGGAGGTCGTCCGGACATCCGATGGCTTGGCACTGACGGCATGGTACTCGCCGCCCAAACCCGGTCAGCTGACCATCGTGTATATCCACGGCAATGCCGGCACCCTGGGCGACCGGCATCACCGCGTGCAGCCCTATCTGGAACGCGGCTTCGGCATGGTGTTGGTGGGCTATCGCGGCTATGGCGGCAATCCAGGCCAGCCGACTGAAACCGGCCTGTACGAGGATGGCCGCGCGCATCTGGACTGGCTGGCGCGGCAGGGAGTGCGTGACGATCAGCTGGTGCTGTACGGCGAATCCCTTGGCGCCGCCATTGCCACCCAGCTGGCGACGGAACGCCGGGCGGCCGCGCTGGTACTGGAAGCGCCGTTCGCCTCGATCCTGTTGTCGGCCCGCGCCCGCTATCCCTTGTTCGCGTTCGACTGGCTGATCAAGGACAAGTTCGCCAACATCGACAAGATCGACAAGATCAACATGCCGCTGTTCGTCGTCCATGGGGCGCGGGACCTGGTGACGCCGCAGCGCTTCGGCCGCATGGTCTATGAGCGCGCGCGGGAGCCGAAGTCCGCGCTGTGGCCGTCCGATGCCGGCCACAACGACCTGGCGCAGTTCGGCATGATCGAGGCGGTGATGCGGTTCCTCGACGGGCTTCCACCGCGGATGTCAAAGGCCGGTTGAGGCCGCGCGCTTCAGCGCCTCGAACGGCAGCAGCACGCAGTCGCGCCGGCTCTTGGCGCTGTGCACCGGACGGAAGATTTCCAGGCACCGCCATTGGGGATCCAGCGTGCTGCCCTCCGCCATCAGCGCACGCGCGGCAGCGCTCATCGCATCGAGGGTCGCGCCGTCGGCGCCGCGGCCATGTTCGGCGATGGTGGCCGCCGCCGCCTCGCACAGCAGGCAGCCGCGCACATGATGGCCGATCTCGACAACGCGGCCATCCTTGACAGTGAGATCGAGGGTGACGCGATCGCCGCACAACGGATTGTCCACGGTCGCGCTGCTGGTGGCGTCGGTCAGGCGGCCCTTGCCGAAGGCGGCGCGCGCCCGCTCCACCAGGGCCTTGTGATAAAGGGCCTCACTCATCGGCCTTGTCCCTGAGGGTGCGATAGGCCTCCGGCGTGTCGATGTCGAGGAAGATGCCGCCGTCCTCGGCGGCGATCTCGGTCACCAGCTCGGCATGCTCGCCGATCAGGTGGCGCGCGCCGACATCGCCGGACAGCGCCGTCATCTCGCCGAAGAAGCGGCGGTCCCACAGCACCGGATTGCCGCGCTTGCCCTGGAACGCGGGCACGATGATGGCGCGGCCCTCGGTCGGATTGAAGGCCGCGACCATGCGGCGCAGCAGGGCGGTCCCGACCCGGGGCATGTCGCCCAGCAGGACCAGCGCGGCATCGATGTCCGCGGGCAGCGCCTTCAGCCCAGTGCGCAACGAGGCGCTCATACCATCCGCATAATCGGGGCATGACACGAGGCGCACCCTTTGGCCGGTGAGGGCGGCGCGCACCTCGACCTCCTGATGGCCGGTGACGACGATGATCTCGGCCAGATCCGCGGCGAGCGCTTGCTCCACGACCCGCGCGACGATCGGCTTGCCATTGTCGTCCATGAGCAGCTTGTTCGCGCCCATGCGGCTGGAGCGTCCTGCCGCCATCACCAGGCCGGCGACCCGCGGCCGACGCGCTTCGGGACGTGGCTTGGCATCGCGCGGCTGTCCGCGCGCGGGGATTTCGTTCAGCAGCCCGCCGGCGCCCATGCGGCGGATGTCGCGCGGCGTGACAGGGATGTCCGCCATCAGGCGCTGCAGCACCCAGTCGAAGCCGTTGAGCTTGGGCGTGCGCGCGCAGCCGGGGAGGCCGACCACCGGCGTGCCGGCGATCTCGCCCAGCAGGATCAGGTTGCCGGGATCGACCGGCATGCCGAACTGCAACACCTTGCCGCCGCTGCGCTCGATCGCGGCGGGAATCACGTCGCGCCGGTCGATGATCGCGGAGCCGCCCATCACCAGCACGATGCCGGCGCCGTTGGTGACCGCGCCCTGGATGACTTCGCTCAACGCCACAGGCTCGTGCGGCGCGCGCAGATCGATGGCATCGCCGCCGCCCATCGCGGCCAGCCGGCGATTGGTGACGGCGACGGTCTTGTCGAGCAGCGCCGGCTTGTTGGCGGCAAGCGCGGTCTGGATCAACGCCACCTTGCGCGGCCGGAACGGGTGAAACGAAAGTATCGGCGTCTGGCGCGCAATTGCCAGGCAGGCGTCGAGCGCGGCGCGCTTGACGGCGAATGGGATGATCTTGACGGTCGCCGCCATCTGGTCCGGCTCCATCGCGGCATAGTCCGCGAGGGTCGCCAGGGTGATCGCCTCGTCCACCTCGTTGATGGCGTCGACCTGCGCGGCATCGATGCGCAGGATGCCGCTGGTGCGGGCATAGATGTTGGCGCGGCCGGTGAAGGGCGCTTCGACCCGCAAGCCTTCCGTGCCCAGGAGCGCACCCAGCGCTGCTGCGGCGGCGTCCTCGCCGACATCGTCCGCTTCCAGCCGAGCGACGGTGATGGTGCCGCGGCCGGCCTTCTTGAGTGCGTCGATGTCGGCGGCGCTGAGGATGCGGCCTTTCTTGAAGGCGACTTCGCCGTTGCGCAGCGCGTGGGCCAGGACTGCGCCAACGCACTCTTCGATCGGGAGGTCGGCGAAGATCATCGCGTGGGCTGGCCGTGGCGCGCGGCGGTCAGTTGCGCGAGCACCGAGACCGCGATCTCGGCGGGAGACCTGGCGCCGATGGCAAGGCCGGCAGGCCCATGAATGCGCGCCAGCGCCGCGCCGTCGAAACCGGCTTCGGACAGGCGCTGCAGGCGCGCGGCGTGAGTCTTCTTGCTGCCGAGCGAGCCGATATAGAACGCCTTCGAGCGCAAGGCGCGGTCGAGCGCCGGATCGTCGAGCTTGGGATCGTGGGTCAGCGTGACCACGGCGCTGGCCTGGTCGAGCCGGATTGCATCCAGCGCCTCGTCCGGCCAGTCGTGACGCAACGTCAGGCCGGGAAAGCGCTCGGCGGTCGCGAAGGCGCGGCGTGGATCGACCACGATCACCTCGTAGCCAGCGAGCGCCGCCATCGGCGCCAGCGCCTGTGTGATGTGAACGGCGCCGACGATGACGAGGCGCGGGTTCGGCACGCGCGCCTGCACGAACAGGCGGCGGCCTTCGACCTCGATCTCGCCGGACTTGTTGGCGGCCAGCGCCTCGGCAACTGCGGCGCGCGCCGCTGGCAAGAGGTTGAGCGCAGGCGCTTCGTTGCCGAGTTCGAACAAGGCCTGCTGGTGGCTGCCGAGGTCGGTGACGAGGGCGATCGGCCGGCGTTCGGTCTTGGCGGTGACCAGGCGCGAAAGGTCGCTCGCCTTCATTCCAGGCGCTCGACATAGACCTGCAGCTTGCCGCCGCAGGCGAGACCGACTTCCCACGCTTGCTCGTTGGTGACGCCGAAATCGAGCAGCCGCGGCTTGCCGTCGGCGATGGCGTCGAGCGCCTCGCGCACCACGGCGCCTTCGATGCAGCCGCCGGAGACCGAGCCGACCATGGCGCCGCTGCCATCGACCACCAGCTGGCTGCCGGCGGGGCGAGGCGAGGAGCCCCAGGTGCTGGTGACCGTCGCCACTGCCACGGCGCGGCCGGCCTGTTTCCATTCCAGCGCGGTTGCCAGAACGTCTTCTTCCTGCTGTGTCATGCCGCCACCTTGGACCGGGATTCCTGGCCGCGCGAGCCGAGGCGGCTCAGCGCCACCGCCAGATCCCGCATGCTTTGAAGATTGTGGATCGGCCTGAAATCGTCAACGTGCTTGATCATGGCTTTTGCGCCCTGGGCCTGCGGCTTATAAGCCTCATAGCGCAGAAGGGGATTGAGCCAGATCAGCCGCCGGCAGCTCTTGTGCAGGCGCTCGATCTCCTCCTCCAGGCCGACCGCGCCCTCGCGGTCCAGTCCGTCGGAAATCAGCAGGACCAGGGCGCCCTGGCCCAGCACCCGTCGCGACCAGCGCCGGTTGAACTCCGCCAGACTATGGCCGATGCGCGTGCCGCCGGACCAGTCCGGCACATTCTCGGAAATCCGGTCCAGCGCCACGTCGACGTCGCGGTGCCGCAAATGGCGGGTGATGTTGGTGAGGCGCGTCCCGAACAGGAATGAGTGCACGCGGTCGCGGTCGCCGGTGAGCGCGTGGATGAAATGCAGCGCCAGGCGCGAATAGCGGCTCATCGAGCCGGAGATGTCGCACAGGACTACCAGCGGCGGCCGGCGCCGACGGCGCGACTTGAACTGCAACGGAATGATGTCCGGATCGCGCAGCCCGGCACGCAGGGTCGCGCGCATGTCGACCCGGTGGCCACGCGCATCGCGCTTGAAGCGGCGGGTCGGCACGTCCTCGACCGGCAGGCGCATGGCTGCGATCGCCTTCTTGGCCTGCTCGATCTCGGCCAGGGTCATCTTCTCGAAGTCCATGCTCTGCAGCAATTCGCGGCTGGAGAAGGTGAGGGCGGCATCGACCTCGATCTCGTCCTGCTCCGGCTCGCGCGCTTCGCCCTCGTGGCCCTGATTGCCGCGCAGGGCGTCGGCGACACGCGGGCTGATCTCCTGGTGGCTCTCGTCCAGCGCCTCGCCGCGGAACGACGGCAGCATCAACGACATCATGCGCTGCAGGAACTGCGGGTTGCGCCAGAAGATGTGGAACGCCTGGTCGAAGATCTCGCGCTGCTCGCGCCGCTGCACGAACACGGCGTGCAGGGTCCAGTAGAAATCGTCACGGTCGCCGATGCCGACAGCCTTCACGGCTTCGATGGCATCGATCGCCTTGCCCGGCCCGACCGGCAAGCCGGCGGCGCGCAACGCGCGCGCGAACTGCATGATGTTCTCGGAGAGGCGGCTGGCAGCGGGCGCGGCGGCGACCATCGGTCTAGCGCCGCGCCGCGGCCATCTCCGCGCGCACTTCTTCCAGGATCTTGGCGGCTTCGGTGCCGCGGATGCGCGCGATGTCGTCCTGGTATTTGAGCAGGGCGCCCAGCGAATGGTCGATCGAGTCAGGCGTCAGCGCGACCTGGTCGAGCTGAACCAGCGCATCGGTCCAGTCGATGGTCTCCGCCACGCCCGGCAGCTTGAACAGGTCGCGGCCGCGCAGCTTCTGCACGAAGCCGACCACCTCGCGCGACAGATCGAGGCTGGCGGCCGGCAGGCGCGCGCGCAGGATGTCCAGCTCGCGTTCGGCACTCGGATAGTCCACCCAGTAGTAGAAGCAGCGCCGCTTCAGCGCGTCGTGGATCTCACGCGTGCGGTTGGAGGTGATGACGACGATCGGCGGCTCGGCCGCCTTGATGACGCCGAGCTCGGGGATGGTGACCTGGAAGTCGCTGAGCAGCTCCAACAGGAAGGCTTCGAACGGCTCGTCGGTGCGATCGAGCTCGTCGATCAGCAGGACCTTCGGTCCGCGCGCCTCGCCCTCCAGCGCCTGCAGCAGCGGGCGCTTGATCAGGAACCGCTCGGAGAAGATGTCGGCGGCGATGCGCTCCTTGGAATCGATGTGCGCCGCCTCGGCCAGGCGGATCTCCAGCATCTGGCGCGGATAGTCCCACTCGTAGACCGCGCTGGCGACATCGAGCCCTTCGTAGCATTGCAGGCGTACCAGCGTGCGCCCCAGCATGGCGCTCAGCACCTTCGCGATCTCGGTCTTGCCGACTCCGGCCTCGCCTTCGAGGAACAGCGGACGCTTCAGCTTCAGCGAGAGAAAGACGGCGGTCGCCAGGCTGCGATCGGCGATGTAGTTGCCTTGCCGCAGAAGGGGGAGGGTCTCCTCGATGTTGCGCGGGACCGCCGCCATCCATCCGTCCTTACTTCGTGACCCAGGTGCCCGATGAATCCATGTAGTAGAATCCGGGCTTCAGCTTGGCGATGATCTTCTCTCCGGCGATGGCGCCGATCTGTTCCACCGGCACGCCCTTTTGATTCGCGATTTGCTGGTACTTCTCCATGCGCTGGGCGTTGACCGACTGCACCAGCGACAGCACGTTGGCCGGCGCACTCGGCGACACCGGCGCGACCAGGCCGTCCGGCCGCTCGCCGACCAGGCCGGCGGCGCGCGCATCGTCCAGGGCATCCGCCATCGCGGGCGCCGAGAACACCATTGCCAGGGCCAGCAGCAGGCCGCTCAGCAACGATTTGATCTTGAGGCTCGTCATCGCGAATGCTCCGTTAGAACAGATTGGGGTTGTCCTGCAACAACGTGTCGACGTCGCGGTCCACCTTGACGCGGACCTCCTGCTCGATCTTCACGTTGAGGTTGATCACGATCGGCTTGTCCGGCGCCTCGACCTTCACGGTCGGAGT
>DATFDU010000037.1:0-5063 GCA_035251915.1 Dongiaceae bacterium
CCCAGGACGGCCAGTTCGTCGAGAAGGGCGATGTGCTGTTCGTGCTGGACGACCGCGAGGCGAAGGCCGCCATCGCGCGCGACGAGGCGGCCATGGCGCAGCACGAGGCGGAGCTCGAACGGGCGCGCGCGGATCTCGCGCGCACCAAGACCCTGGTCGCCAAGCAGACCGCGTCCAAGCAGACGCTCGACCAGGCGATGGCCGACGCGCGCGCCGCCGCGGCGGCGGTCGCCGCCGACAAGGCGGTGCTGCGGGCCGATCGCCTCACCCTCTCCTACACCACCATTGCGGCGCCCATCTCCGGCCGGCTCGGCGCCGTTGGCGTGACGCCCGGCAACCTGGTGTCGGAGAACGGCGACGTCGCGCTGGTCACCATCACCCAGATGCAGCCGATCCGCGTCAGCTTCACGCTGCCCGACCGCGACATCGATGCGCTGCGCACCGCGCTTGCGCAATATCCACCGGCCGCGGTCCGCGTGTTCAGCAAGGGCGAGAAAACCCCGCGCGCGAACGGCAACCTGATCTTCATCGACAGCACGATCGACGCGGCGTCCGGCACCATCACGGCCAAGGCAGAGTTCGCGAACGAAAACCTCGCGCTCTGGCCCGGCCAGTATTTCGACGTGGAGGTCGAGCTTGGGGTCGAGCCGCAGGCCGCCATCATCCCCACCGTCGCGCTGCAAGTGGGACAGGACGGCCTGTTCGTCTTCGTCGTCACCCCGGACAACAAGGCCGAGATGCGCAAGGTCACCGTTACCGGCAGCGACGCCGACAGGAGCGCCGTGACCGCCGGCCTGCAACCCGGCGAGCGCGTGGTGGTGGAGGGCCAGCACCGCCTCTCCCCGGGTGCACCGGTGAGCGTGAAGGATTGAACGCCTTGGCAGCCGTGCGATGAACGTCTCGGAATTTTGCATCCGACACCCGGTTGCGACCCTGCTGATGTCGATGGCGCTGATCGTCGGCGGCCTGTTCGCGTTCGGACTGTTGCCGGTGGCGGCTCTGCCGCGCACGGATTTCCCGACCATCAATGTCTCGGCGGACCTGTCGGGCGCTTCGCCCGACACCATGGCGAAGTCGGTTGCGACGCCCCTCATCAAGCAGTTCACGACGATCGAGGGCATCAACACGATCAGTGCCACCAGCACCCAGGGCGAAACCGACATCGTCTTGGAATTCGACCTAGACCGCGACATCGATGCCGCGGCGGCGGACGTGCAATCCGCGATCTCGCGCGTCCAGCGGCGTTTGCCCGACGACATGACCGACGCGCCCAGCTACCGCAAGGTCAATCCCGCCGACCAGCCAATCCTGCTGGTGTCCTTGCGCAGCGACGTGATGGCGCTGTCGCAGCTCGACGACTTCGCCCAGCAGGTGATGTCGCCGCGCCTGTCGACCTTGTCGGGTGTCGCCCAGGTCAGCATTTACGGCAGCCAGAAGTATGCCGTGCGCATCCAGGTCGACCCCAACGCCCTCGCCTCGCGCGACATCGGCATCGACGAGCTGCAGGATGCGGTCGATCTTGCCAACACCATCACGCCGGTGGGCGTAATCAAGAACCCGAACCAGACCCTGACCATCCAGGCCGAGACCCAGCTCAACAACGCGGACCAGTTCGCCGACCTGATCATCGCCACGCGCCAGAACAGGCCGGTGCGCCTGCGCGACGTCGCCAAGGTGATCGATTCGGTGGAGAACAACCAGACCGCAAGCTGGACCCAGGGCAGCCGATCCATCATGCTTGCGATCCAGCGCCAGCCCGACGCCAACACGGTCGAGGTCATCGATCGCGTGAAGGCGATGCTGCCGCAATTCCGCGCGGAGTTGCCGCCTACTGTCTCGCTCGACCTGCGCCTCGACCGGTCGGTTCCGATCCGCGAGGCGGTGCACGATGTCGAGATGACGCTGCTGCTCACCATCGCGCTGGTGATCCTGGTCATCTTCCTGTTCCTGCGCCGGCTCACCGCGACCATCATCGCCACCACCGCCGTCCCCATTTCGCTGATCGCCACGATCGGCGGCATGTATCTGCTCGGCTTCTCCATCGACAACATCTCGCTGCTTGGCCTGACGCTGGCGGTCGGCCTGGTGGTGGACGATGCCATCGTGATGCTCGAGAACATCGTCCGCCATATCGAGGAGGGCATGCAGCCGTTCGAGGCGGCGTTGAAGGGCAGCCGCGAGATCGGATTCACCATCATCTCGATCACGGTCTCGCTGGTCGCCGTGTTCATTCCGGTGCTGCTGATGGGGGGCGTGGTGGGGCGGGTGTTCCACGAATTCGCCGTCGTGGTGACGATGGCGATCGCCGCATCGGCCTTCGTCTCCCTGACCCTGACGCCGATGCTGTGCGCGCGCCTGCTGAAGCCGCTGCGCCACGGGCCTGCGCGGGTCGGCCTGCTCGACCGCGTGCTCGAAGGCGGCTTCAACGGCATGCTCGCGGTCTATGATGCGATCCTGAGGTTCTGTCTGCGCTTCAAGCCGCTCATGCTGCTCGTCTTCTTCGCAACCATCGCCGCCACGGTCTTGCTGTTCCTCGCGATCCCCAAGGGGTTCTTTCCGCAGGAGGACACCGGCATGATCTCGGTGTCGACGGAGGCGCGAGAGGACATATCCTTCAGCGCCATGGTCAAATTGCAGCAGCAGGTCGCCGACGTGTTCCAGCGCTCGCCCTATGTGAAAAGCGCCTCAAACGTCGTGGGCAGCGGCGGCAGTTCCAGCAACTCCGGACGCCTGTTCGTGGAGTTGAAGCCCAAAGGCGAGCGGCCGGCGCTGCAGGTGGTGCTGAACGACCTCCGCCGCGAACTGGCGCCGATCGCCGGTATTTCGACCTTCATGTCGCCGGTGCAGAACCTGCGCCTCGGCGGACGGTCGTCGCGCAGCCTGTACCAGTTCGTGTTGCAGGCGGTCGACAAGGACTCGCTGTTCGCCTGGTCCGAGAAGGTGGCGGCCGCGATGGAGCAGGATCCGCATTTCGCGGATGTCAGCAGCGATCTGGAGGCCAGTGCGCAGCAGGTCTCGCTGAATGTGGACCGTGACAAGGCCAACGCGCTCGGCATCTCGACCAATCAGCTGCGCTCGACGCTCTACTCCGGCTTCGGCACGCGCCAGGTTTCCACCATCTACGAAACCGGCGACAACTACTCGGTCCTGCTCGAGCTCGATCCGGCGATCGCGTGGAGCCCGGACCTGCTCGACACGGTCTACGTGCGCTCGGCCTCCGGCGCGCTTGTCCCGATCGGGGCGTTCGCGGAAGTGCGCCGATCGGTCGGCGAGCTCAGCATCAACCAGCTGGGGCAGCTGCCTGCGGTCACGATCTCCTTCAACCTGCCGCCGGGAGTCTCCCTGGGCGAGGCGGTGGCGCGGGCGGAGGCGTTGCGCAGCCAGCTCGGGCTCCCCGAGACGATCACCTCGACTTTCTCCGGCACCGCCCAGGAATTCCAGGACGCGCTCGACAACATGGGCCTGCTGATCCTGGCGGCCGTGCTCACCATCTACATTGTCCTTGGCATCCTGTACGAGAGCTTTGTCCACCCCTTCACGATTCTGACCGGCCTGCCCTCGGCCGCCATCGGCGCGTTCGTCGCCCTGGATCTCGCGAGCCTGGATCTCAGCGTCGTCGCGGTGATCGGCATCCTGATGCTGATCGGCATCGTCAAGAAGAACGCGATCATGATGATCGATGTCGCCTTGACCCTGCAGCGCGAGGGCATGGAGCCGCCGGCCGCGATCTATCGCGCCTGCATCCTGCGCTTCCGCCCGATCATGATGACGACCTTCGCCGCCATCATGGGCGCCCTGCCGATCGCGCTCGGCGCCGGCGCCAGCGCCGAGCTGCGCCAGCCGCTCGGCATCGCGGTGGTGGGCGGCCTGGTCGTTTCGCAGGTGCTGACCCTGTTCATCACGCCCGTGCTCTATCTCTACATGGAGCAGCTGTCGCAGGCGCTGCGCGGCCTGCGGTCAAGCAGAATCCAGAAGCCGGCGGAGTAGTCCTAGAGTTCGCTTCGCCGCGGCATGTCGGCGCCGCGGCGCGAGCAGGTGATGGCGGCTGCCCGTGCGGCAAACGTCAGAAGCGCGTTCAAATCGTCCGCCGAAAGCGACGCAAGACCGTCTGGCGACAGCCGGCCGTTCTCGCCCAGCCAGGTCAGCAAGGCCGCCTGGAACGTGTCGCCGGCGCCGACCGTGTCGATCACCTTCACCGAGCGCGCGCTGACTCGCGCGGCGACGCCTTGCCGTGTGACGGCCATCGCGCCCACCTCGCCCATGGTCGCGACCGCGATGCCGGCGCCGCGCGCCAGCCAGTCCTTGAGCACGCTCTCGACCGGTGCGCCCGGATAGAGGAACTGGATATCCTCGACGCTGGCCTTCACCAAATGCGACTGCGCGGTCAGCGCCGCCACCCGCTTCCGCCAGACTTCCGGGCCGGGAACGATCGACGGACGGATGTTGGGATCGTACGAGATGAAGCGACGCGGCCGCTCGCGCGTCACCAGCGCTTCCAGGGTCGAGCCGGTCGGCTCCAGCGCGGTGCTGTACGAGCCGGTGTGAACGACGCGCACAGCATCCGGCAGGCGGGCCGGCAGGTCAGCGAGCTCGAGCGAACGGTCGGCGGTGCCGTTGGTATAGAAGGAATAGGTCGGCACGCCCTTGTCATCCAGCGCCACGATCGCAAGGGTGCTCGGTGCGCCGGTGCGCACGATCAGATCGACATCGATCTTCTCGCTCTCGAGGTAGCCGATGAGTTTCCGGCCGAAGTGATCGTTCGAGACCTTGGACAGGAAGGCGGTCGATTGCCCGAGCCGGCTCAGCGCCACCGCAACATTGAGCGGCGAGCCGCCGACCCGCGCGTCGAGCGCGATGCTGGAAGCGGAGCCGCCGGCCGTGGCGAAAACGTCGAACAGCGCATCGCCGCAGGTCAGGATCATGCCGGCCGCCTTGAGGATCAGAGCTTCGCGTAGTCGGGAACGATCAGGCGGTAAGGCGGCTCGTCCTCCTCGACGTCCGGAAAGCGCGAGACCATGTCGAGGAAGTAATTGTCGGTCTCGTCGTCGTTGACGGTCGAGACC
>DATFDU010000038.1:0-3882 GCA_035251915.1 Dongiaceae bacterium
ACAGCGCCTGCCGGCCGGCAGGAAAAATCGCATCGCGTTTGGCCATCATTCTCACTCCCATTGGAAATTTCCCCGCCACGCTAGGCCGCGCGGCGTACCTCCATGCCGAATTCCTGGTGGCGGCGCAGGGCATAGGCCGGCTCGATCAGGCTCTCCGGGAAATAGAGGCCCGGCTCCACCTTCTCGCCCCCGGCGAGGCCAAGCAGGCGTTCCACCACGATCGCCACCGACAGCGCGGTGACGGGCGCCTGACCTCCGGGATGGAACAGCTCGTAGCGCGCGCTGCCCTCCTGGCCGTTCTTCAGCCGGCCTTTGAGCTCGATGATGATCTCGGTGGAGAACGGCTCGCCGCGCTTGCGGGTCGCCGATTCGCCGTAGACCAGGTCGAATCGGATCGACTTGGCGTTGGTCGCGGTGGCGAGGCTCAGCACGTCGAGCGGCGTGTAGGTGGCAGCGTCCCGCACCGCCCCGTCCCTATCCTTGACCTGACGCGTGGCTTCTTCGCCGTTGATCCAGCGCCATTTGCCATCCTTCAGGATCAGCGGGCTCGGCGCCGCCTTGGTCAGCCGCTCGAAGTCGGCAGCCGCGGCCGGTCCGCCCATGTCCTGCTCGTCGAACACGGCGGCCAGCTCGATTGATTCAAGGGATTCAAACTCGCGTGCGAATTCCAGCGTCGGCAAGGTCGCGGCGCCGACCAGCCACTGGCTGCCCATCAGGATCGGCGCGCGCTCCGGCGCGTGGATGTGCAGCGCCATCTCCGGGCCGACCTCGAACACGCCCGAGGAGATGCCGATATAGGGGATTCTTCTGGCCTGCGCGTATTTGAGGCCGTTGAGCGTGTCGTCCTTCGCGAACATGACGACCGCGCTGAACGGCTGGTCGGTGAGGCCGAGGTTGGGTTGGCTGACGTCGACCTTCACCGCTTCCGCGGTGCCGACCTTCTGCGCGGTCTTTTGCGCGCGCTCCAGGTTGCGGCCGCCGATCGCGACGCGAAGGTCGGGATGAAGCCGCCGTAGCGTGTGCGCCGCCCGGGAGCCGACAATGCCCGATCCGCCGACGATGAGGACCGGCTGGTGCTTGATAGCCATTGCAATTCTCCATTACCGTTGGTAAGTTACCAATGGTAAGTAGGCGGTTGCTTTTCAAGCGCCGCCGTTCGTGGAATCTGCAGGAGATGGAAAAATCATCGCGCCGGCGCGCAGCTCCGGCGAAGAAGCTCACCAAGGCCGAACGCCGCAAGCAGCTGCTTGAGACGGCGCATTCGATCGTGCGCGATGAAGGCACCGACGCCCTCACGCTCGGCTATCTGGCGGAGCGCGCCGGGGTGACCAAGCCGGTTGCCTATGGGCATTTCGAGACGCGCGCTGGGCTGCTGGTCGCGCTCTATCAGGAGATCGACGACCGGCAGGTCGCAGCCCTGATGGAGGCGCTGAAACGGACCAAGCCGCGGCTCGCCGATATCGCGCGCGTGCTCGCCAGGGCCTATGTCGATTGCTACTGCACCATCGGGCCGGAGTGGCACGCGGTCTCCGCCGCGCTGAAGGGCGATGAGAAGATGGAGAGGTTCCAGCAGGCGTTGACCGACCGCTACGTGGCGATCTACTGCGATGCCTTCGCGCCCTTCACCAGGCTGGCAAAGGACGAGCTGCGCCTGCGCTGCCTTGCCATCCTCGGCGCGGGCGATGCCATCACGCGGGAGCTGAGCCGCGGGCGCACCACCGAAAGCGGCGCGGCGGCGACCCTGGCGTCGCTGATCGTCGCATCCCTGCCGGAGTCAAAATGACGGCCGCACCTTGCGGGTGCGGCCGTCTGAGTTGGGGAGGATGGAGTGGTAGGCGATCGAACTCTACGGCTTGCTACGCATCGCCGGCTTGGGGCACGGCGGTGAAATCGGTCGGGATGTTCGGCCAGTCGGCCAGCGCGCTCGGGTCCCAGTCGAGGGCTTCCGTGACCTCGGCCTCCAACAGGCCTGCCAGGGAATGGATCGATCCGTTGCTGTCCGTCATGTGGTGCGCTCCTTGGATCCCCAAAGCGCGGCGATCCCGATGGACCGCCTTTCCCGCATGAGTCCAGCCTGCCTCCAAAATCTTTAATTTTCGTTAAAATGCCGACAAATTTGACTCTATTGCCGCGGCCACCGGGTCGAAGCCGGCGGGCCGGACGGTGGCGTCGTCGCAGCGGGGGACCTTTCAATCGGGCGTCTGAAAGCGCCGCGCCGTTCAACGACGCTCCGTCGAGCGATGTCGAGATCGGCATCGATGAGGTCGGCAACATTCGGCACGGTGCCGTTGAGACTTGTCCGTGCCAGGCGGGCGCGGCAATCGCCGTCGTCCCTACTCCGCCGCGACCGGGGACTGCTGTTGTGCCACGCGCCGGGCGGCGGCGCGGCGCGACCATTCCACCACCTTGCTTTCGCGCCGCTGTGAGCCGCGGCGCTGGGCGGCGCCCGGATGCGCCAATGCGACGGTCTGGACCATCGCCCTTTCCCAATCGATGCCGTATTCTTTTGCCCAGCGGAGATTGCGCTGGGCATCGTCGAGCTGGCACGGCTCAGGCATGGACTTCCTGATGCCGAACACGATTGCGCAGAACTCCCGCGCGCCGGCGGTGGCGCGGTCGATCGCGTGCTGCATCGAAGTCGCGCGTCCGGTTACGCCGACAAAATCCGGTAGAACCGCGACCCAGCCGCCCGAAGGATGCTGGAGTGCCACAACCAGATAATCGATCATCGCAGCCCTCCGTTCGCGCGCACAGCGCGACCTCTTGGCCGGATTGCTCCTCCGGCCATTGCCAACCCCCCGACTTGCTGAATTCGCTCCCTAAAGGCAGCGCTCACCCGCTGCCCACGATTCTTCCGATGTCGTCGGCGATTCGCTGCCATTGAACGACAGCACGCCGCAACTCTTCATATTGTTGGACCGACGGCGATCTACGGGCATAACCGGCGGTCTGAATATCTTTCCCGATGCGAATGATATCGATGCGCGCGGTACCTTCAAGCTCCATTGCGCGCATCAGACCGTCGATGTTGTTTACGTTCATGGCCGATCTCTCGTTTGACAACGGATGTCGAACGCACACGGTACGTGATGACACAACCTGGTCACCGGCTCTCAGCTTGCGCGCATCCGCCGGGGACCAATGCACGTCATAGCTTCTTGTTCCCAAGATCATCGCCGATCGGGCGCAAATCATCCTTGTCCTACACGTGTTTGGCAGAAGACAGAGGAGGTAGTTCGCGCTTCCCGCGAGGGGATCGTTCCGGCCGATGTCATAGGAAAGCTCCTGCCGCCGCCGCTTTTCCTACCGGCGTTGCGGCCAATCACACTGCGCAGGGATCAATCAATCGGGGGCGGCAAGCGAACGGTCCGCCGCCGCCCTGGCGCGCAGCAGCCGCCATTCAGACCAGGCGACTCCGCCGATCACCAGCGCGCCGCCGGCGATCTGGGCCAGGGTCGGCGCCTCGCCGCCGATCGCGAGCAGCGCGATCGCGACCACCGGCACCAGGTTGGTGTAGAGCGAGGCGATCACCAGGTTGGTCTTGGCAACGCCGAAGTTCCACAGCAGCAGGCCGATCACCACCGCGCCCGAGATCATCCAGATGAACAGGCCGAGGTCCCAGCCGGCCGGGATGGCGGGTGCCGCCTGCGCCCAGCCTAGCGCGCGTGCCAGGAAATAGCCGACGATCAGCGGGACAGCGGCGTGCGCCATGGTGTTGGCCGCCTTGCGCAGCTGCGACCAGCCGCCGAGCCAGCGGTGGATCGCGATCGAGTACCAGGCCCACAGAGCGGAGGCGATCAACACCAGCGGCTCGCCGCCGCGCAATTCGAGACTGACGTCGCCGCCCGACCAATCGATGCTGGCGAGCGCGCATCCCGCCAC
>DATFDU010000039.1:0-2521 GCA_035251915.1 Dongiaceae bacterium
GAATTTCGTGGTCGGCAAGTCGAACGAGCTGGCGCACGCCGCGGCCCTGCGCGTGGCGGAGGCCGACAACGTGCCGTTCAACCCGTTGTTCCTCTATGGCGGCGTCGGCCTCGGCAAGACCCACCTGATGAACGCCATCGCTTGGCACATGCGCACCAAGAAGCCGGAGAAGAAGGTCATCTATCTCTCGGCCGAGAAGTTCATGTACCAGTTCATCCGGGCGATCCGGAACAAGAACACCATGTCGTTCAAGGAGCTGTTCCGCTCGGTTGACATCCTGATGGTCGACGACGTGCAGTTCATCATCGGCAAGGATTCGACCCAGGAGGAGTTCTTCCACACCTTCAACGCCCTCGCTGACCAGAACCGCCAGGTCGTGCTCTCCGCCGACAAGTCGCCGTCCGACCTCGAGGGGCTGGAGGAGCGGATGCGCTCCCGCCTCGGCTGGGGCCTGGTCGCCGACATCCACCCGACCACCTACGAACTGCGCCTCGGCATCCTGCAGTCGCGGGCCGAGCAGTCGGGCGTGCCAATTCCGCACAAGGTGCTGGAGTTCCTGGCGCACCGCATCTCCTCCAACGTGCGCGAGCTGGAAGGGGCGCTGACCCGCATCACCGCCCATGCCACCCTGGTCGGCCATCCGGTCACGCTGGAATCGGCGCAAGAGCTGCTGCGCGACCTGCTGCGCGCCAACGATCGCCGGGTCACCATCGAGGAGATCCAGAAGCGGGTGGCCGAGCATTTCAACATCAAGCTGGCGGACATGCAGTCGCCGCGCCGCGCCCGCCAGGTCGCCCGGCCGCGCCAGATCGCCATGTTCCTGGCCAAGCAGCTGACCACCCGGTCGCTGCCGGAGATCGGCCGCAAGTTCGGCGGGCGGGATCACACCACGGTCATGCACGCGGTCAAGAAGGTCGAGGAATTGTGCACCGCCGACAACGGCTTTGCCGAGGATGTCGACCTGCTGAAGCGGATGCTGGACGCCTGAAAGGGCGGTCCGGACGGTTTCTTGGGGCGTAGCGGAAGGGGCCTACAGGCGGTCGGCAGGCCGGCGGCGAGACCAGCCGCCGACCCCTGCGGGAAGGCTGCCAAAGGGCTCGGAACAGGGGTGAAAACGGACCCGCTTGGAACGGCCGAATTGCCTTTCCGGGCGGCTATTTGCACGCTTTTGGCTGTTGCTTCCCGCCCATCCTGATATAATCCCTGACTTGCTGAAAAGGCCCGATGATTCGGGCCGATCTGCCGGGCTTCTCCGGGCACTCCAGCAAGGAAAAACAAGCAGCGACCGGAGCGGCCGGAACCCCTGTTCCAGCCACCCGTAAGGCGGTCGCCAAGGGGCATTTGCCTGGGATTTGCGATGGGGTTGCGAGAACCATGAAACTGACGATCGAACGGACGGCATTGCTGAAATCCCTGGGCCACGTGCAGAGCGTGGTGGAGCGGCGCAACACCATTCCGATCCTCAGCAACGTGCTGGTGGAAGCCAAAGGCGAGCGGGTCGCCCTGACCGCCACGGACATGGACCTGGCGATCGTCGACCATGCGCCGGCCGAGATCGCCGCGCCGGGCGCCGCCACCGTCCCCGCCCACATGCTCTACGACATCGTGCGCAAGCTGCCCGAGGGCTCCCAGGTCAGCCTGGAGCTGGCGGGCGATGGCGGCCAGGTCGCGATCAAGGCCGGCCGCTCGCGCTTCACCCTGCAGACCCTGCCCAAGGAGGACTTCCCCTCCACGGCGGCCGGCGACCTGCCGCACCGCTTCCCGCTGGCGGCGGTTGATCTCCGCAGCCTGATCGATCACACCCGCTTCGCGATCTCGACCGAGGAGACGCGCTACTACCTCAACGGCATCTACGTGCACGCCCACACCGGCGGCAAGCAGGCCGCCCTGCGCGCGGTTGCGACCGATGGCCACCGCCTGGCGCGGGTCGAGATGCCGCTGCCGGAAGGGGCGGAGAAGATCCCCGGCGTCATCATCCCGCGCAAGATGGTGGGCGAGGTGCGCAAGCTGATCGAGGAGGTCGACGGCGCGGTCGAGGTCTCGCTGTCCGACACCCGCGTGCGCTTCGCCTTCAACGACATTGTGCTGACCTCGAAGCTGATCGACGGCTCGTTCCCGGACTACCAGCGGGTCATCCCGACCGGCAACGACAAGACGCTGGAAGTCGACCGGCGCGAGTTCCGCGACGCTATCGACCGCGTCTCCACCATCTCCAGCGAGAAGTCGCGCGCCGTGAAGCTCAGCCTCAAGTCGGGCGTGGTGGTGATCTCCGCAACCTCGCCGGAGAACGGCACCGCGGTCGAGGAACTGGAAGTCAAATACGAGGGCGCCCCCCTCGAAATCGGCTTCAACTCTCGCTATCTGCTGGACGTGGCCGACGAGATCGACGGCGACGGCATGCAGATGGTGCTGGCCGACGCGGTGGCGCCCACGCTGGTGCGCGACATGGCCGATGCCATGGCGCTCTACGTGCTGATGCCGATGCGGGTGTGACGGCTTGGCAGGCTACGCGCAGGAACCA
>DATFDU010000040.1:0-5738 GCA_035251915.1 Dongiaceae bacterium
CCTTCCTTGCGCGCCAGGCGCTTCAGCAGGTCGGTGGTCTTCTCGCAATCGTAGATGCGGCGGTCCAGCTTGGGTTCCGGCGTTGCACCGGGCGCCCTGCGCCGCATGGACAGCACCGCCTTGCGCGCGATGCGCTGCTGCTGCGACTCCTCGTGCATGCGGGCCAATGATTTGCGGACGCGCCGGTCCCGCGCGTGGCGGCGCAGGTGATCGGTGAGATAAGGCGGCAGCGCGAAGCAGCATGCGCAGGACGAGCCATGAGAATCATGAGACGTATCGGTCAAAGTATCCTCCTTCGTTCGAATTCTGTCGGCGTGGCTAGTGCCACCAGCCGGCCGAGCGGCCGAGCTCGATCAGCGCGGTCGCGGCATTGCTCGCGGCGCCTACGACCGCGGCCACCATCAATGTGATTGCGTAGTCCTCTGGATCCGGTCGATTGCGCTGCTCGATTTCCCAGCGGCGTTTGGCGGATCGCTCGTCCGATCTCCGGCGAAGCATCGTCACCTCCAATATTCGAGGCGTGGCTCTCGCACCGGCGCGCCGAATATCCTGGCACGTGTCCGATCCGGTGTTCGTCATTTGTTCTTATGATTCCAGACGACAGCTCTGGAGGTCAACGTAATGATGCCGGGCCTGCGCAGAATCTCGTGACAGTCCGGCACGTGACGTGGGGCGCTCAGTCCCGATAGTCGGGCGCTTCCCGGTCCAGGATCGCCTTGACCTCGGCCAGATGGTCGTCCGCGAGATGCGGATAGTCGAGCCATTGCTGCGCCGTCAGCTGGGCGACATCGTTCGGCGCGATGCGCAGCGGCCGGCTGCTGGCATGGCAGGTCATCAGCGTCTCGGCGGCGCGCTCGAAATAGTACATCTCGTCGAACGCCTGCGCGACGGTCGTGCCGGTGATGAGCACGCCATGATTGCCCATTATCAGCACGCTCTTGTTGCCGAGGAGGCCGGCCAACCGGTCGCCTTCCTCGTCCGCCAGCGCCATGCCGGCATAGGCCTCATCCACCGTGACGCGGCCATGGAACCGCATGGTGTTCTGGTCGATCGGATACATCGTGCTGTCGGCAAGGCCGGCGAGCGCGGTCGAGAATTTCGGATGCAGGTGCATGACGCAGCGCGCCTGCGGCAGCCGCGCATGCAGCCGGCCGTGGATGTGCCACGCGGTCGGATCGGGCGCATCGGGGCGGGCGAGCGTCGCCTGGTCGTCCGCATCCAGCAGCAGCAGATCGCTGGCGCGGATGCGCGAGAAGTGGCGGCCGCGCGGATTCATCAGGAACCAGCGGCCGTCGGCCGAGACTGCCACGCTCAGGTGATTGGCGACGCCCTCATGCATGCCGAGGCGCGCGAACCAGCGGAACGCCGCGGCCAAGTCGATGCGGGCTTTCTCTATCTCTGAGTCGGAGTTTGTTCGCCGCGCTTGAGCCATTCTACTCATCTTTGTGCGCTCTCCCACTTGGAGTGGATCCACACCGGCGCCTCGCTCGGCGCCAAAGGCTTCCGCCCCCGGATCAGATCGGCGGCGCGCTCGGCGATCATGATGGTCGGCGCGTTGGTGTTGCCGCTGACGATCGAGGGCATGATGGATGCATCGACGACGCGCAGGCCGTCGACGCCATGGACGCGCAATGCGTCGTCCACCACGGCGGACGCGTCGCTCGCCGTGCCCATCTTGCAGGCGCCGACCGGGTGGTAGCAGGTCTCCACCGCCTGGCGCACCCAGGCGTCGATCGCGTCCTTGCTGCGGATGTCAGGGCCGGGGAACAGCTCCGCGCCGCGATAGGGATCAAGCGCCTTCTGCGCCAGGATCTCGCGCAGCAGCTGGACGCCGACGCGGAAATCCTCGCGGTCGCGCGGGCTCTGCAGATAGTTGAACCGGATCGCAGGTGCCTGGCGCGGGTCGGCGCTGCGCGCTTCGACCGTGCCCAGGCTCTCCGGACGCAGCAGGTCGATATGCACCTGGAACGAATGCTCGGCTCTCGTCTCCACCGTGCCCGGCACGACGGCCAGCGGCATGAAGGTGAATTGCAGGTCGGGATGCTCGATGCCGGCGCGGCTGCGGACGAAGCCGCCGGCCTCGAAATGGTTGCTGGCCGCCGCGCCGCTCTTGTTCAGGAACCATTGCAGGCCGGTCAGGTATTTGCCCGGCGCCCGCGCTTTCCTGGCCAGCGATACCGGCTGCTTGCAGGCATGCTGGACGACGATGTCGGGATGGTCGCTGAGATTGGCGCCGACACCCGGCAGGTCGCGCTTCACCGCGATCCCCAGCTTCGTCAGCAGGTCGGTCGGGCCGATGCCCGACAGCTGCAGCAGCTGCGGGCTGTTGATCGCGCCGCCGCACAGGATGACTTCGCGCACCGCCGTCGCAGTGCGACGCTCGCCAGCGATCGCATAGGCGATGCCAGTGGCGCGCTCGCCGGCGAGCAGAACCTCGAGCGCCAGGGCGCCGGTGACGATGGTGAGATTGGGCCGTGGGCGCACGGGATCGAGATAACCGCGCGCGGTGCTCCAGCGCCGGCCTTCGTGGGTGGTGCGGTCGCAGGGGCCGAAGCCCTCCTGCTGCGCGCCGTTGCAGTCGGGCGTGTAGGGATAGCCGGCCTGCTGCCCTGCCTCGATGAAGGCCCCGCCCAGCACGCCGATGCTGCCGTTCGGCGTCGTCACGCGCAGTGGGCCGTCCTTGCCATGATAGGCGTCGGCCGCGCGCTGGCTGTTCTCGGCGCGCCGGAAATAGGGCAGCACGTCGGCATAGCTCCAGCCGCGGCAGCCCGACTGCGCCCAGCGATCGTAGTCGCGCGCATGGCCGCGCACATACATCATGCCGTTGATGGAGGACGAGCCGCCGAGGACGCGGCCGCGCGGATGGCTGAGCCGCCGGTTGTCGAGATACGGCTCCGGCTCGGACATGTAGGCCCAGTTGAAGCGGTCGCCTGCCAGCAGCCGCCCGAGTCCCGACGGCATATCGATCGCCCAGTTGCGGTCGCGCGGTCCCGCCTCCAGCAGCAGGACGCGCACGTCCGCATCCTCGGTCAGGCGCGCCGCCAGCACGCAGCCGGCCGATCCTGCCCCGACGATGATGTAGTCGAAGCCCTTCATGCGCGTGCGTGCAGCGCCTGATGCACCAGCGTGTGGAAGTGATGCACCAGATGCTCGCTCTCGCTGCTGCGCTCCGGATCGATCAGATAGCGGCCCTGGTTGTAGCCGAACGAGCGAAGGCCTTTCTGCTGCGAGATGTTGAGCTGGATGTCCTCAGGACCGAGCTTCTGGTTCATCCATTTGATGCAGGCTTTGGTCGCCTCTGGCATCGGCCGTCGCGGGCCGTAATAACCGAAGCGCAACAGCGACTTCTCGGGGCCAAGCGGGATCATGAGGAAGGTCCCGCAGAGGTCAGCGTACGGGAAGCAATAGAAGGTCGTGTTGGGCCAGATGCCGATGTTGAAGAAGGAGTCGGTCTGCCATGTAGCACCCGCCAGCGGCGCGCCATAGGCGGACGTGACGCCGCCCTTCGGCGGACCGACATAGGTCCACCATCTGCCATGGGCCTCAAGGCTGTATTGCTTGAACTCGATGAGGGCGGCCAGCTCCTTGTGCACCGGCCCGGACAGGCCGAAATGATAGCCCTCGACCGAGTTGTCCATGATGATCTTCCAGTTGGCTGGAACCACCACGTCCACTTCCTCGATCAGGGTCATGCCGGCGAGATCCGGCAGATATCGGCTCATCATCGCGTCCGCGCCGGCGCCGACCTCCGCCAGCGGCGCTGCGTCCGGATCGAAATTGACGAACACGAAGCTGCCCAGGATTTCGGTGCGCACGCCCTTGAGGCCGTAATCCCTGCGATCGAAATCCGGCAGCCGCTCGGAGCGCGGCGCGCTCTTGAGGCCGCCGTCGCGGCCGTAGCACCAGGAGTGATAGCCGCAGCGCAGCACGCTGCCCAGCTTGCCGCGCCGTTCTGCCAACAAGCGATTGCCGCGATGCTGGCAGACATTGTGGAAGGCGCGGATGACGCCGTCGTCGCCGCGCAGCACCGCGATGGTCTGGTCGAGGATGTCGAAGGTGAGGAATTGCCCCGGCTCGGCCAGCTCGTTCACGTGGCCGACACAGTGCCAAGCGGGATAGAAGATGCGCTCGTGCTCCGCCTTGAAGATCTCCTCGTCGTAGAAATAGCGCGCCGGCAGCGTCAGCGCGCGCTCGGGTGCGGTCTCGGGCCAGTCGAGGGATTTGACGGGAATCAAGGTGCTGTCCTTTCGGGTGTCGCTTGACCGAAGGCTACGGGAGTGCGACAAGGCGGCTTGATACAAAGCGTCAAAAGCTCGTCGTATTAGATCAGAATCCATGGCCGACGAATCCCGCCTGGTCGGATTGCTGCTGCTCCCCGACTTCTCCCAGCTCGGCCTGGCAGCGGTGACAGAGCCGCTGTTCGTGGCCAACTGGCTGAGCGGGCGCACACTGTACCGCTGGCAAGCTCTATCGCTGGACGGCAAGGCCGTGCGCTCCAGCTCCGGCCAGAAGCTGCCGGTCGATGCGGCGATCGGCGATGCCAGCCGGTTTGACCTGCTGCTGGTGCTGGCGAGCTTCGACGTCAAGCGCCTCACGCGCGACCAGACGCTCAAGTCCTGGCTGCGCCGGGTGGCGCGGCACGGCGCCACCATCGGCAGCGTCGAGACGGCGAGCGAAGTGGTCGCCGCCGCCGGGCTGCTCGATGGGTTGCCGGTCGCGGTGCATTGGGACAACCTGCAGGGCTTCGCGGAATCGCACCCGCGCTGTGATGCGGTCTCGCAGCTCTACACCAAGGCGAAGGACCGGCTGACCTGCGCCGGCCAAAGCGCCACGCTCGACATGATGCTGGCCTGGATCGCGGAGGATGCGGATACCGCGCTGGCCGCCGAGGTCGCCGCGCATCTGATGCTGCCGTCATGGCGGCGCGGCGACGAACCGCAGCCGGTGCCGGGCGCGGACACGGCGAAGCTCGCCGACCCGGCTCTCCGGCGCGTGGTCGCGATCATGGAGCAGAGTATCGAAGAACCTTTGTCCTGTGGCCAGATCGCACGCCGCGCCGGGCTTTCGATGCGCCGCCTGCAGCGGCTGTTCGAAAAAACGCTCGGCACCACGCCGGTGCGCCACTACCAGTTCATCCGCCTCACCAAGGCGCATGCGCTGCTGCAGCAGACCGATCTCTCGGTCACCGAGATCGCGGTCAGCGCCGGCTTCGGATCGCTAGAGCATTTCTGCCGCGTCTATCGCCGGCAGTTCGGCTGCCGCCCGCGCGACGATCGAAGGCAGAGCGTGAGCGCTCCGGTGCTGCGGCGCGCGGCGCGTTAGGTGCGCGCGGCCATGGCCGGACCGATATCGCCATCCCTCAGCGGAAGGGCGGCTCGTTGAACGCCCTGAGCTTGCGACTGTGCAGCTTCGGCCCTTCGCGCCGCAGTTCGTGGATCGCCTCGATGCCGATCCGCATATGCTCGCTGATCGCGCGCTCGTAGAAGCGGTTGGCCTGGCCGGGGAGCTTCAATTCGCCGTGCAGCGGCTTGTCCGAGACGCAGAGCAGCGTGCCGTAGGGAACGCGGAAGCGATAGCCCTGGCCGGCGATGGTCGCTGACTCCATGTCGATGGCGACGGCGCGCGACTGCGAGAAGCGGAGCGCCGATTTCGAATAGCGCAGCTCCCAGTTGCGGTCGTCGGTGGTGACGATCGTGCCGGTGCGCAGGCGGCGCTTCAATGTCTCGGGATCCTCGCCC
>DATFDU010000041.1:0-9172 GCA_035251915.1 Dongiaceae bacterium
GCCCGCGACATCGCCGCAGGTCACGCCGCCGTCGGCGAGGATGTTCTTGTCCTTGCCGGCATGGATCGGCGCCGCCGCCTTCGCCGCCTCGAGGCCGACGATCGCCGGCAGTGGCTCATAGGCGATGGGCACGTCCTCGTCGCGAATGGCTTCGATCGCGGCGCGCGTACCGACGAAGGCGACCACCGGATCGCCGCGATAGCGCACCAGGCCGTCCGCCAGCACCGGCTGGTCCTTGATGGTGGGATAGATGCCGTAGAGGTTGTTCGGCACATCGCGCGCCGTCAGCGCCCGCGTGAGGCCCGGCCGCGCCACGACGAACGCGTCGAGATCGCCGACCGTGAATCGCGCAGAGGCATGCGGCGAGCGGATGACGCGGACATGGAGCGCGTCCGCCGGAACCGCGTCCGCGCCATAACGCTCCGTGCCGGTCAGCTTGGCCGGCCCGTCCACCTTGGCGGTGTTGGCGCCGACGTTGCCGGCGCGCACAACCTCCGCCGGCCGCGCCACGTCGAGCACCGCTTCGACGATCTTCTGATAGCCGGTGCAGCGACAGAGCACGCCGCCCAGCGCATCCTCGATCTCCAGGCGCGAGGGGCTGGCGTGGCGTGCCAGCAGGTCGCTCGCCGCCATCAGCATGCCGGGGGTGCAGATGCCGCACTGCGCCGCGCCATGGGTCAGGAACGCACGCTGCAGGTCGCTGAGCCTGCCAGCCTCGCCCAGCCCTTCGACGGTGATGATCGCGGCGCCGGCGCACTGCCCGACCGGCACCAGGCAGGCGCACACCTGCTCGCCGTCGAGCAGCACCGTGCAGGCGCCGCAATCGCCGGCATTGCAGCCGATCTTGGTGCCGGTGAGGCCGAGCTCGTCGCGCAGCACGTCCGCCAGCCGCCGCAGCCCGTCGCCGCGATAGCTAAGCGCCGCGCCGTTGACGGTCAGCGACACCGCGTCATGCGAGACGGGGACGGCGCTGATCTCGTTCATACCGCCAGCTCCGCCAGCAGGCGCCGGACCACCACCAGGGCCGCCTCTTCGCGGTAGTCGGCGCTGGCGCGCACATCGTCGATCGGCGTCAGCGGCGCCAGATGCTCGGGCTTCACCAGCCGCGCGAGGTTGGAGATCGCCACCTCGCCCTTCAAAGCCGCTTCCAGCGCCGGCAGGCGTTGCGCAACCGGCGAGCACGAGCCGACCGCGATGCGCGCGTCCGCAATCCGGCTGCCCACCACGTCGAGATAGCCGGCGGCCATGACAATGGAGATGACGAGATACTTGCGCGCGCCGAGCTTCACGAAGCTGCTGTGTGCCGCGCCCTTCGGCTTCGGGATCAAGATCGCCGATGCGATCTCATCGGGTCGCAGAGCGATCTGCCGCGGCCCCAGGATGAAATCCGACAAGGGCAGCCGCCGCTTGCCGCTGCGGCTGGCCAGCTCGATCTCGGCGCCGAGGGCCAGCAACGCCGGCACGCCGTCCGCCGCCGGCGAGGCGTTGCACAGATTGCCGCCGATGGTGCCGCGGTTCTGGATCTGCCGCCCGCCGACCTCGCGCGCGGCCGCCTGCAGGCAATAGAACTGCGCCGGCAGGGGAGCCTCGGCGATCTCGGTCCAGCTGGTGAGCGCGCCGATGCGAAACTGCGTCACCTCCTCGCGGATGCCGCGCAGCTCGCGCAGCGCCGTCAAGTCGAGGACACAGGCGACGTCCCGGTCGTAGAGCGGTTTGCCGACCCGGGCGGGATAGAAATCGGTCCCGCCAGCGACGATCTGGGCACCCGATTCGCGCAGCTGCAGGGCCTCGTCCAATGCCTTTGGCCGCGCATAGCGCGGCGTCTGCCCTGGCCCATTCTGTGCGCGGGATCCCAGCATCCCCGGCTCCCGATCGGTGATCGTTCGTATACGAACGATCTGGCCATTCTGCACCCGTGGCGGCCAGAGTCAACGCCGCACTGCGGGTTCAGTCGATCTGGCTGGAATTGGCGAGGGTGATGCCGGCCTTCAGCATCTCGCCCCGGGCGGCGGCGAGGCTGCCGTTGAGGTCGATGGCGCGGCAGGCATCCTCGATGACGACGATGGGAAAGCCCTCGCGCCGCCCATCCAGCGCCGACCAGGCGACGCAGAAATCGGTGGCGAGCCCGCACAGGAACAGGCGCTTCAGCCCGCGGTCGCGCAGATAGCCGTTGAGGCCGGTCTTGGTGGTGCGGTCGTTCTCGTAGAAGGCCGAATATGAATCGATTTCCTTGCGGAAGCCCTTGCGCAGCACCAGCTCGCTCTCCCGCGCCACCAGATCGCGGTGGAACTCGGCGCCTTTCGTCCCCTGCACGCAATGATCGGGCCACAGCGTCTGGTCGCCATAGCCGAGCTTGATGGTGGTGAAAGGATCGCCCTTGTGGGTCGAGGCGAAGGACGAGTGGCCCTTCGGGTGCCAGTCCTGGGTCAGGACGACATGCTGGAACTGCTCGATCAGCCGGTTGACCAGCGGCACGATCTCATCGCCCCTGGGCACCGCCAGCGCGCCGCGCGGGCAGAAATCGTTCTGTACATCGATGACGATGAGCGCATCGTCGCCCGTCGGCGTGATCTTGCCTGCCATGGCTGGCTCTCCCAGTAGGTGGAGGGACTATAGGGGCGCGCGGGGCCGCTCGGCAATCAGGTCGTTGTCGCTGCCGGCCATGCACGTGGAGCTGCAAGCCAGCTTAAACGGTGCATGACGCACTACAGCAGAGTATTGAGGGCGAACAGGTGGATGTTTCGATCGGCCTTCGCGCGCTTCTTCAGATCCGGCGTAAAGCCGCTCTTGGAGTACAGCAGATAGTGCCGCCGCTTCTCGGCATTCCCGTAGCCGGTCTTGCCGGCACACTCGACGAGATGATCGAGGATGTTCTCTCCCACAGGACCGCGCCACCATTTGCATTCGCCGTAAACCATGCGGCCGTCGAGCAGAGCGCCTGCGACGTCGATGTCATAGTCGGATGCCCAGATCTGGCCGATGACGCGCGCCGCGACAGATGTTGTGTCCTGCAAGTATAGACGAGCGTGATCCCGGCAAATCCACTCGAACAGATCGCCCATGTAATCGTCGAGGTGCGGCACGATGGCGTGGTTGTAGACCTGATCTACGTGTCCGGCGGCGATTGCCGAGGCGTTCGGCAGGAAGAAGCGATACCAGAAAGCCAGAAACGGATCGTCGATGTAGTACCGTCGATCTCGTTCCCGTTCGGAAGCGTCCATCGACCGGACAATCCGGATGAACCGAAGTTCCGTCAGCCGTTCGACGTAGGGTGCCAGCGTGCTTGCGCTCGATATTTCCTTGACGCGACCGATGATCTTTCCGGAATCGTTGCATCCGTCAGCGATGGCCCTCAGCAGCGTGGCGTAGCGCGCGACGTCCCTGAGCTCGGCCTGCAGCAGATTGACCGGTTCGTCCGCAAACGGCGCACCCTTTGCCAGGACAAGATTGATGACGTTGGTCTTGAGATCGGCGGTGGGATCGCACTGGCTGAGGTAGAAAGGATTTCCGCCGAAGATCCCATAGGCCAAGAGGCGGTCCACCTTGCTCCACTTCGACAGGAACTGAGTTGCATCCCGGTAGGGGAGTGGCGCGACATCGAGCTTCAGGGACTGCCGGCCGTGCAACGGATTCTTCTCCGCCAGCAGGGATTCCATGAAGGACACTTTCGACCCACAGAGGATCATGTTGACCTGGGTGTTGCTGGTACGCACTTGGTCCCAGAATTTCTGGAAGACCGAGGGCAGCGAATTGTCCGTCTCGCAGAGATATGGGAATTCGTCGAGGACGATGGTGATCCCGTTGTTGGCCGAGGTCCGTCGTGCGAGGTAGGTCAGAGTGCCCTGCCAATCCGACAACGCATCGAGCAGCGGATCGGCCCCAAGGCTCTTGGCCACTTCGGCCTTGAAAAGCTGGAGGCTCTCCGAGGCGGTCACCTTGGTGGCCTGATAGTAGATGGCCTGATGCTGTTTCAGCGCTTCGATCAACAGCCTCGACTTTCCAACTCTGCGCCTGCCGAGGACGATGACGAGCGATGGGCGCGCCGCATTGAGCTCCCGCCGGAGCGCCTTGAGCTCCTGCTCTCGGCCGATGAACTTGTCCATGGCGTGATCCGGATTATGATAATTGTAGTTATCATAATCTAAATTATCATGGTTTGCCAGCCCTAACAGAGCGGCTGCGCAAGCCATCTTAAGGGCATGGTTAGTCAGGACCCGCGGCGCCTTTCCGCAAAGCGGCCCCGGGACACCGGGAGGAACCTTGGGCGTGGGCTTACCACGCCTTTGGAGGGATATCAGCGGGCTTTCCACATATGCATGAGACGCGACAACGCAGACGCATATTGCGCCATCGCGTGCAACCTCAGCTCGCGTGCAGGCGCTCGGCGTGCCAGCGGACATGGTCGCCGATGAAGGTTGCCATGAAGTAGTACGAATGGTCGTAGCCCGCTTGCATGCGCAGGGTCAGCGGCACGTGCCTGGCCTTGCAGGCCTCGGCGAACAGCTCCGGGCGCAGCTGGGTCTTCAGGAACTCATCGGCGTCGCCCTGATCGATCAGGATGTCCCGGGCCCAGCCGCGGCTCGCCATCAAGGCGCAGGAATCGTGCTCGGCCCACATCTTGTGGTCCGCGCCGAGATAGGCGTTGAACGCCTTCTGGCCCCACGGCACCTGGCTGGGCGCCACGATCGGCGAGAAGGCGGAGACCGACTTGAAGCGGTCCGGGTTCTTCATCGCAATGGTGAGCGCGCCATGTCCGCCCATGGAATGGCCGGTGATGCCGAAGCGCGCGAAGTTGACGGCGAATGAGCGGGCGATGATCTCCGTCAGCTCGTTCACCACGTAGTCGTACATCTTGAAATGCTTCGACCAGGGCGCCCGCGTCGCATTGAGATAGAAGCCGGCGCCCTTGCCGAGATCATAAGCCGCATCGTCCGCCACATCGTCGCCGCGCGGCGAGGTATCGGGCGCGACGATCACGATGCCATGCTCCGCCGCGGCGCGCTGGAAGCCCGCCTTGGTGGTCGCGTTCTCCCACGTGCAGGTGAGGCCGGAGAGATAGAACAGCACCGGCCAGGGCTGCTTGGCGGCCTGCGGCGGCACATAGACCGCGAACTCCATGCGCGTGCCGGTCGCCTTGCTGTCATGCGCGAACACCAGCTGGTCACCGCCGTAACATTTCCAGCGCTTGATCGGCGACAGGCCGGCTTGCACCCAGGTTTCCGTGACCATCCGATCCTCCGCCGCTCACCATATCATGCGTTGCCAGAAACAGAAGCGGCGGAGCCGGGTGGGGCTCCGCCGCGAGGGGGTAGACAGGGCAGGCTAGTAGACGACGACGCTGCGGATGGACTTGCCTGCATGCATCAGGTCGAAGCCCTGGTTGATGTCCTTCAGCGCCAGTTTGTGCGTGATCAGGTCGTCGATGTTGATCTTCTTCTCCATGTACCAGTCGACGATCTTCGGCACGTCGGTGCGGCCGCGCGCGCCGCCGAACGCGGTGCCCTTCCAGACGCGGCCCGTCACCAGCTGGAACGGACGGGTGGAAATCTCCTGGCCCGCACCGGCGACGCCGATGATGACCGAGACGCCCCAGCCCTTGTGGCAGCATTCCAGCGCCTGGCGCATCACCTTCACGTTGCCGATGCACTCGAAGCTGTAATCGGCGCCGCCCTTGGTCAGGTTCACCAGGTACGGGACGATGTCGCCTTCGACTTCCTTCGGATTGACGAAGTGCGTCATGCCGAACTTGGTCGCCAGCTCCTTGCGCGCCGGATTGAGGTCGACGCCGACGATCATGTTGGCGCCGGCCATCCTGGCGCCCTGGATCACGTTGAGACCGATGCCGCCGAGGCCGAACACCACGACGTTGGCGCCGGGCTCGACCTTGGCGGTGTTGATGACCGCGCCGATGCCGGTGGTGACGCCGCAGCCGATGTAGCAGACCTTGTCGAACGGCGCGTCCTCGCGGATCTTCGCCAGCGCGATCTCGGGCAGCACGGTGAAGTTGGAGAAGGTCGAGCAGCCCATGTAGTGGAAGACCTTCTTGCCGCCCATCGAGAAGCGGCTGCTGCCGTCCGGCATCAGGCCCTGGCCCTGGGTCGAGCGGATCGCCTGGCACAGGTTGGTCTTCTGGCTGACGCAGTATTCGCACTGCCGGCACTCCGGCGTGTAGAGCGGAATGACGTGATCGCCCTTCTTGAGGCTGGTCACGCCGGGACCGACGTCGACCACGATGCCGGCGCCCTCGTGGCCGAGGATGGTCGGGAACAACCCTTCGGGGTCCGCGCCCGACAGCGTGAATTCATCGGTGTGGCAGATGCCGGTCGCCTTGATCTCGACCAGCACTTCGCCCGCCTTCGGGCCTTCCAGGTCGACGTCGTGGATCTCCAGCGGCTTTCCAGCGGCGACTGCGATCGCAGCACGGACTTTCATGGTTCAACTCCCTCTTCGATCTCTCGATTCATAGCGCAGCCGAGAGGCAGGCTGGCACCTGCCCCTCGGCGTTCATCCCAGTCACCGGTTGGTAGGGCTAGGCCGCCAGCTTGCCGGATGCCTTCGCGACATGGGTCGCGATCGCGTCCATCAGCGCCGGCGACAGGCAATCATACGGCTCGAGCCCCAGCTCCTTCAGGCGAGCGCGCACCGCGCCCATGTCCTTCGGGTTGAAGCCCGATTCGATGATCGACGACACGAACGCCGCGAACTGCGGCTCCTGCCAGCCATCGTCCTTCGACAGCTCGGTATGCACGAAGTCGAGGCCATAGAACGGATGCTTCGTATTCTCGATCCGGCCGTACATGTGCACGCCGCAGCCGGTGCAGGCGTAGCGCTGGATCGTCGCGCTCGGGTCGACGATCTTCAGCTTCTCGGCGTTCTTGGTGACCTGCAGCTTGTCCTTCGGAATCACGGCGACGACGGAGAACACCGCGCCTTCCGGCTTCCAGCACTTGGTGCAGCCGCAGGCATGGTTGTGCGCAGTCTGCCCGCTCAGCTTCACCTCGACTGGATTGCTCGAGCACCTGCAGGTCAGCGTGCCGCCACCGAAGTCGGCCTTGCCCTTCTTGAGCCCGTTATCCACTGATGGATGAATTTTGACAGCCATTTTCATCGTCCTCCCGTTCTGCCTGAACATGCCTCTTGATGCGAGGCGATCTGATTACTCCAACCCCAAAGGCGATATCCGGCACAGCTTAGTCACCGCTGCAAGCTTTCGAAAGGCCATTGCAGCCCGTCATGACTTCTTAATGGCTCAAGAGTGCGCCAAAGAACGCCGACCTGGATATTGTCCTTAGGTAGCATTGGAGGGTCGATTCCGGCTGAGGGTTTTTCGAGGAGAAGGGTGGAGAAGATTAGAATTGTTTGACAAATTCACCGCCGGTTCACGCGCGGCGAACCAAGTCGCTACCTCTGGTTCACGCCGATCAGCAGCGCGGTCGCATCGTCGGCGATCTTGAGCCGCGGATAGCGCGTCGCCAGCGGGTCCGCTGCTTCGATCGCGCGCAGCTGTCTGAGCATCGCATCGGCACCCAGCTCTTCAGTGCGGCGAACCAACTCCGCGTCGCTCACCGCGCCGTAGTGATCGACCAAACGATAGTAGCCGTCGCTCGCCAGCAGCACGTGCCGCACCGCATGCGCCGGCATACGATCCACATGGATCATCGGCACACAGCTGCGTTCCGCTGCCAGGACGCCATACCCATCGAGCACGTTGCGACGCAGCCGTTCCGCGCGCAGGCGCGGCATCATGGCCGCGAATGCCTGTATGGGGTCTGTGATTCCCTGCGCGCGCAAGGCCAGCAGCGCGTCCCTGGTCTCCGCCTCGATCGCTGCGAGCACCGGATGGTCCATGACCGTGACGGCGCCATCGGCCGCTTCCAGCAGGACAAGACAGTCCCCCAGCCGCAGCACTTCGATCTCGGAGCCGATCAGGCGGATGAGCGCAAAGCTTGCCGCCGGCGTCTCGCGTCCATCCGCGCCGCGCACGTCGAGCCACGCCGCCGATTGGCGCCGATCCAGCTCGTCCACCAGCGCACCGACCAGCTCTGCGGCCGGTCTGTCCGGCGCCACCGACAGCAGAGCCGGCAGCGCTTCCTGCACCTGCGCGACGAACCAGGCGGCATCGGTCGGCCCAGGCAGCAGCGCTCGATCGTTGATGCCGGTGACGCCGTCCAACATCCAGGCAGCACGCGGCGCCTCGGCCGGCCAATAGGCATAGCCGTCTTCGTTGAATTTGGCGCCCGCCTGGGTGGCGGCGCTGAGCGGCGTAAAGCTGGAAATCATCGGGAACCTGACAAATCACGCATTGCCATCGGCATCGAAGTCGGGGCAATGATCGGGTTCGCACTCAACACCGGCACAAGGGCTTTTTCATGACCAGACTGATCGCCGAAATCTGCATCGATTCGGTGGACGGCGCCATCGCGGCCGAGCAGGCCGGCGCAACCCGCGTCGAATTGTGTGCCAACCTGCTGGAGGGCGGCACCACGCCCAGCCTCGGCCTGATGGAGACGACGATCGCGCGCACCAAGCTGCCGGTGCAGGTGATGATCCGGCCGCGCGGCGGCGACTTCCTCTATTCCGAAATCGAGGTCGAGATGATGCTGCGCGACATCGCCGCCGCGAAGGCGGCGCGCGCCGGCGGCGTGGTGTTCGGCTGCCTCACCGCAGACGGCCAGGTCGATGCCAAGCTGACCGAGCGGCTGATCGCGGCGGCGCGGCCGCTCTCCGTCACCTTCCACCGCGCGTTCGACGTGTCGCGCGATCCGGCCGAAGCGCTGCAGACCCTGATCGGCCTCGGCATCGACCGCCTGCTGACCTCCGGACAGGAGCCGAGCGTGCTGGAAGGCGCGCCGCTGATCCGGCGCCTGATCGAGCTCGCGGCGGGGCGGCTGATCGTGATGCCGGGCGGCGGCATCACCGCGCGCAACGTCGCACGCTGCGTGCGCGAAACGGGCGCGAGCGAGATTCACTTCGCCGCTTTGAGCGAATCGCCGAGCGGCATGACCCACCGCAATCCCAACGTGTTCATGGGCGGCGAGCTGCGGCCGGCGGAATATGCCCGGCTGGTGACGACCAAGGGCGGCATCCAGTCGGTGCTGGACGCGGCGCGCTAGCGGAGAATTTGCTCTCAGCAGGCCCCCAAACTTCGTCACCCCAAGGCTTGGCCTTGGGG
>DATFDU010000042.1:0-4650 GCA_035251915.1 Dongiaceae bacterium
GCGCCGTTCATGGTCATCGAGACGCTCATCTTGTCGAGCGGGATGCCGTCGAACAGGATCTTCATGTCCTCGACCGAATCGATCGCGACGCCGGCCTTGCCGACATCGCCGACGACGCGCGGATGATCGGAATCGTAGCCGCGGTGGGTGGCGAGGTCGAAGGCGACGGAGAGGCCCTTTTGCCCCTGCCGGAGGTTGTCGCGATAGAAGGCGTTGGAATCCTCGGCGGTGGAAAAGCCGGCGTACTGCCGGATGGTCCAGGGCCGGTTGGCATACATGGTAGCGCGCGGGCCGCGGGTGAAGGGCGGCAGGCCGGGCAGGCTGCCGGTGACCTCGATCCCTTCCAGATCGTCGGCGGTGTAGAGCGGCTTGACCGCGATGCCTTCCGGCGTCGTCCAGGTCAAGGTCGCGGGATCGGCGCCTTTCAGCTCCTTGGCCGCCAGCTTTTCCCAATCCTTCCGCTCATGGTCGGTGAAATCGGCCAAACGCGTCCCTTCCGCAGTGCAGCAACGGCCTTGGGACTATAGCGGACGGTCTTATTGGAAGTCTAGGAACGCCAAAGGCTTCGCTAGCGATCTACATCATGTCCATGAGGCCGTCGATGGCGGCCTGGTCCATGATCTGGACTTCGCCATGGATAGTAGAGCTGGCCTGGTCGACCATCGTCTTGAGGGCGGCCACGGAGAGTTCGACCACGCGGCGGGCGCGCTTCTCGTCGCCCTGGGCGGTCGCGGCTTCCAGGCCGGCAAGAGCGCCGGCGATGACGCGGTGCATTTCCCGGGTCAGGCGGTCGAAGGTGCCGCGGAATTCCGGCGGCGAGAATTCATAGGCTTCGATCGCCAGGTCGCGATCCGCGATCGAGGAGGCCTCGAAATGCTCGGTGTAGCTCATCGGCCGCCACGCCCGGCAATCCTCCAGGCACTCCGGCGCATCCGGCACCAGTTCCAGCAGCATGATGATTTCGTTGACATGATTCAGATAGTCGGTCGCCAGCAGAGTGCGGTCGTTGACGTTGGTCCCCGTGGCCCGCGCGCACAGCGCGGGATAGCGCGCCCGCCAATCCCGACCGCTGGTCACCTTGCCAATGTCGCTCGCGCCCAACCCGGTCTCCCTTGTCGCGCGGGACGATGCCAACGCAGTCATCACGTCAAATCCGCAGGACGAACCTGTCTCCCAGCTTCAGCCGGAAAGCGTTAACAATTTATGTTATGAACGAATGGGTTAAGCCGGATGGCGCATGCCAGGACTACGGCCTCAGCCGGAAGAAACGGATCGGCTGGTCGAAGCCCTTGAGGCTGGCCTGGTCGCGGGCCACCGGCAGCCCGGACAGCAGCGGGGCCACGGTGGCATCCGCGGCGGTCTCGGGCGAGAGCACGATGTCGCCGCCCTCGCTCTGCCCCTGCAGGCGGGCCGCCATGTTCACAGTGGAGCCGAAGTAGTCCAGCCGGTCGTTGAGGGTCACGGCGATGGTCGGGCCGCTATGGACACCAAGCTTGATGACGATCGGCGGGCTCGCCCCCTCCTCCACGTGGCTCTTGAAGGCGGCGATCTGGCGCTGGATGTCGATGGCGGCGGCGACCGCCTGGCGCGGCGCGACGAAGGCCGCCATGACCGCGTCGCCGATGGTCTTCACGATCGCACCCTCGTGCTCGCGGATGACCTTGGCCATGAAGGCGAAGTGATCGCGCACCAGGTGATAGGCGCTGGCATCGCCGATCGACTGGTAGAGCGCGGTCGAACCCTTGAGGTCGCTGAACAGCAGCGCGATGCGGCCGACGGCGACTTCGTCGCCCGGGCGCAGCACGTCGTCGGAGAACAGGTCGCGGAAGGTCTGCAGCGCGGTGACGCGGTCGGCGGTCAGGGCGTCGGCGACCCAGCTGCGATCCTCGATGATGGCGATCAGCTGGCGCTGCGTGCGGTTGGCGAGGCGCAGCATGCCCGCCGGCGCGGGTGCACCAAGCGCCACCTTGCCATCGTCCAGGATCAGCTCGGGCAGGCCGCCGGACTGCCAGTCGACATCGGCCTCCGGTCCCGGCTCCAGGGTGCGATAGCGGTAGGGGCCGAACGGCAGCACCGCCTTCAGATCGCGCGTCTCGCCCGGCTGCAGCAGGATCTGCGCCTTCACATGCGGGACCGACATCGGTCCCCACATGCAATATTCGCCGCTTTCCAGCGCGCGCACCGCCGGCGCCGGATGAAAGCTGGCCTCGACATTGCGGGAGAAGTCGCGCTCGTAGTCAATGTTGCAGGAGGAGCAATGCGCACCCTGCGGCAGGCGGTCGAGCCCGCCGGACCAGCCCTTTGCCACCCGGCAGCGCGGACACAGCAAATCCCAGCGCAGCTGCAGAAGGCCGGCGCGCACCGCCTGCAAACAGACTTCGATGGCGTGCCGCGGCGGACAGTTCCAAGCCCGCGCCAGCGCAAGCGGCCGGACGCGCCAGAGGTCGACCTCCTGCACGGTCAGGATGTGGTCGGCGAGCTTGCGCGCGAGGCCGTGACCGTTGGGCGAGGCGTCGATCTCCGCCACCATGGTGTCGACGCGGCGGCGGGCTTCGTCGCCGATGGCGGGCGCGGAAAAAGGAAAGGGCTCGCTCCGTTGGCCGGACACGTAGGACGCGGCCTCGGCCACCATCTTGCTGAAGGTCGCCCTTGTGCCGGAGAACATCTTGCCCAGCATCAGCTTGCCGAGAATGTTCGCCGGCTCGATCGACATGGAGTAGCGTGCGCGGCTGCCGCTCCCATGAGGCTCGATATGCAGCTCGGCGCTCAGCAGCTTGACCGGCCCGCTGGAGAAACAGCGGGTATGCTCGAACCACTGCTCGCTCACCCAGTTGACCGGCTTCTCCTGCCACTTGATGTCGAACGGCCCCATCCTGGCGGCGCCGAAATAGTGCACCGATCCGTCGGCCTGCGGAATCTCGGTGATCTGATGCTTGGGCAACCTGGCGGCTTCGTTGAAGCGCGCGGTGTCCGCCAGCAGCGGCCACATTGCCTCCGGCGGATGCTCGAACTCCCACTCCCAGGTTTGCGATGTGGCGGCCATGTCCCCGCTTCCGTCGCTACCAGCCGAGATGCGCGATCGCGAAGTCCGGTGTGGCGCCCAGCTTACGGCACAGCGCCTTCAGCCGAGCAAGGTGTATCTGGTTCTTTACGAGCAGTTCTTGGTGATGGATGCCGCCCACGGTAAACAAGGTCGCCGCGCCGATCCCGGCACCGCCGGCGACATCGGTGCGCAGCGCATCGCCGACGCAGAGCAGGCGGTCGGGCGAGAGGCGGCACTCCTCCAGGATGGAACGATAGATGGCGGGATAAGGCTTGCCGAACCAGATGACGTGACCACCCAGCATTTCATAGCGCTGCGCGATGGAGCCGGCGCAAATCTCTTCTACTCCGCCGCGATGCACCACCAGGTCGGGATTGGCGCAGACCAGCGGCACACCGCTTGCGACCGCGGGGGCGAGCAGCGGGTCGAATTCCGCGATGTCTTCGCGGCCGGTTTCAGTGCCCGTCACCAAGATGAAATCCGCCTTTGCCGGATCGTCGACGGGGATTGCGTTCAGTCCCGCCAGCATCGCCTGATCGCGCTCGGCCATGATTGGATAGATCCGGCGACTGCGCCCGCGCAGCGCGTCGATGTTGTTCAGCGACAAAGCCCGCCAGGTTTCTTCGCCCGAGGTATAGAGCCGGTCGTAGAGCTTTGGCCCGATACCCATGTCTGCAATGCGCGTCACGACCTCGTGCGCGCGCCGCGGCGCATTGGAGAGGATGATCGTGCGCTTGCCGGCCGAATGCAGGCGCCGCAGAGCCTCGAGCGCCGCCGGATAGACCACGATGCCGTCATGCAGGCAGCCCCAGAGGTCGAGGATGAAGGCGTCGTAGCGCTGCGCGATTTCGCTGAGGCCACGGATGTGGACGGTCATGGGTGGGCGCGCTGAACGTTCAGGAGTCGGTTGGCCACTAGAACTGACGTAGGATGATCCGGTCAACTCAATTGAGCGGGCCCGACGCATCGCTCTTGGCGATGCGCGGCTCGCCGAACAGGAAGCCTTGGCCGAAGTCGACGTGCAGGTCCAGCACCTCGAGCAGCATCGCTTCGGTCTCGATGCGCTCGACGATCAGGTCGATGGCGTAGGAATCGAGCGTGCGCTTGAGCAGCTTGGGATCGTTGCCGAGCAGGCCGCTGCGCGCGGCCTCGGTCACGCGCGCCGCCTCCAGCTTCAGGAAACGGAAGTGCCGGCCCGACAAAGTGGCGGCGTCGAGATCGAGGTCGGTGACCTGGTCGATCGAGAAGCGGAAGCCCATCTGCGCCAGGCGGTCGAGGTCGCGCCACAGCGAATCGTCGGCCTGCGCCAAGGCGCGCTGCGGGAACTCGAACACCAGCGCCGGCGCCAGCTCGATGTTCTGCGCCATCAACTGGATGAAGTCGCGGAAGAAACCGCGGTCGGCCAGCGTGTTGGGCGAGATGTTGAGGAAGAAGCCGACGTGGGCGTTGCCCTTGCGGATGCGCCGCAGGGTCTGGATGCAGCGGAACAGCAGCATGTTGTCGATGGCGGTGATCAGCCCCGCCCGCTCCGCCAGGCCGATATATTGCTCGGGCATGATGACCAGCCCGTGGCCGGCGCGCACGCGGGAGAAGCATTCGTAGAAGCG
>DATFDU010000043.1:0-10141 GCA_035251915.1 Dongiaceae bacterium
CAGGTCGGCCTGGCGCCCGAGATGATGCGGCGCTATCCGCACGAATTCTCCGGCGGGCAGTGCCAGCGCATCGGCATCGCGCGCGCCATGATCCTGCGCCCCAAGCTGATCGTGTGCGACGAGCCGGTGTCGGCGCTCGACGTCTCGATCCAGGCGCAGATCATCAACCTGCTGCGCAAGCTGCAGGGTGAGCTTGGGCTGTCGCTGCTGTTCATCTCGCACAATCTGTCGGTGGTGCGGCACATCAGCCACCGCGTGATGGTGCTCTATCTCGGCAAGGTCATGGAGCTGGCGGAGCGCGATGCGTTCTATGCCAATCCCATGCATCCCTATTCCAAGGCGCTGATCTCCGCCATTCCGCTGCCCGACCCGAAGGCGGAGCGGGCGCGCGAGCGCCTGATGCTGCACGGCGACCTGCCGTCGCCGCTCAATCCGCCGAAGGGCTGCCGCTTCTGCACCCGCTGCCCGATGGCGCAAGAGGTATGTCATAGCACGGAACCACCCTTGATCCCGCGAAGCGACGGCCGGCTGGTCGCCTGTCATTTCGTCTGATACCGGATATTTCGATGACTCATTTCGAATCGCTCGAACCGTTCCTGCATCGCCTGTTCCGCGTGAGCGAAGCCTGGGGCGCGCGCCTGTCGCCCGACCGCCGCCTGGTCGCGTGGATCGCCGGCAATCTCGGCGCGACCTCGCAGCTGTGGCTGGCGCCAGCGGACGGCAGCGCGCCGCCGAAAGGCTGGGTCGCCAACGAGCGCGACTGCGACTGGTTCTTCTGGGCGCCGGATTCCGGCTCCGTCATCCTCGGGCAGTCGCGCGACGGCGACGAGCGGGTCGGGCTCAGCCAGGTTGCGCTGGACCGAACAGTGCGCGCGCTGACCGAGGAGCGGCCCGACTACTACGTCCACGGCGGCCAGCTCGATCCCTCCGGACGGTTTCTCATCTATGCCGCCAACCGCGATCCCGCGACCGGACGCGAGATCGAGACGCCGGTCATCTACCGGCACGAGATCGCGACCGGCGAACGCGCGGCTCTGACGCGGCTGAAACGCGCGGCCTATGTGACACCACGCTTGTCGCCGGATGGCAGGCACGTGCTCTATTCCCGAAAGGACTTGCATCCGGCGGGACGCCAGCTGTGGCTGATCGGCCTCGACGGCTCCGGTGATCGCGAGGTCCTGAATGCCGGCGATGCGCGCAAGGCGGATGCGCAGTGGGCGCCGGACAGCAAGCAAATGGTGGTGACGGCGGAGGCGGGCGACTACCGGCGCGTCGGCTTGATCGATGTCGCGACCGATGCGGTGCGCTGGCTGGTCGACGACCCGGCACTACAGATTTCCGGCGCGCACTGGCCGAAGGGCTCGGACCAGATCGTAGTCACGGAGACCAGGAGCGCGCGCGAAGTCGTCAGTCTGGTCGATCCCGGCAGCGGCGTGCACTCGCCTTTCCCTGAAGCGGCGGGAACCGTTTTGCCGATCGGGCCGGCGGCGGATGGAGCGTGGATCTGCTATCACTACGATGCGCGCCATCCGATGCGGATCGCGCGCCGGCAGAATGGCGCCTTGCAGGCGCTGTCCGACTTCCCCGATCGCCGGATCGATGCGGCGCAGCTGGCAGCGGCGGCCGATTTCCGCTGGCGCGCCGGCGACGGGCTGGAGATTCAGGGCTGGCTCTACCGGCCGAAGGATGCCGCGCGCGGCGCCATCATCCTGGTGCATGGCGGGCCGACCGCCCATTCCGAGGACGCGTTCGATCCCGAAGCGCAGTATCTGGTGGCAGCGGGTTTCGCGGTGCTGCAGCCGAACTATCGCGGCTCGACCGGCTTCGGCCTGCCGTTCCAGGAAGCGATCAAGCTGCAGGGCTGGGGCGGCGCCGAGCAGGACGACATCGCGCGCGGCGCCGAGGCCCTGATCGCGAAGGGTGTTGCGGCGGCCGGCCGTGTCGGCGTCACCGGCACCTCGTACGGCGGCTACTCGGCCTGGTGCCAGGTCACGCGCACGCCGCCGGAGATCATCAAGGCGGCGGCGCCGATCTGCGGCATGACCGACCTGGTGGTGGACTACCAGACCACGCGGCCCGACCTTCGGCCCTATTCCGAGGAGATGATGGGCGGATCGCCGGCGCAGGTGCCGGAGCGCTATCGCGAGCGCTCGCCGATCCATTTCGTCGACCGCATCCGCGGCCGGCTGATGATCGTGCAGGGCCTGAACGATCCCAACGTCACGCCCCAGAATGTGACCGACGTGCGCCGGCGCCTGGATGCCGCCGGCATCCCATACGAGCTGCTGCTGTTCGAGGACGAGGGCCACGGCATCGCCAAGCCGGAGAACCGCAAGCATCTGTGCCGACAGCTGGCGCGCTTCTTCGCCGACGCGTTCGAGCGATGAGCGACCTCGCGCAGCTGGCCCGCGCCTGGGCGACGTATCCGGATTTCTGGGAGCCGAAGCTGTCCAAGGACGGCCGCTGGGCGGCCTGGACCTGGACCGGCCCGACCGAAGCCGGCAATGTCTGGCTCGCGCCGACCGATGGCTCGCAGGCGCCGCGGCGCGTGACCGACGAAGCCGACCACATCTACGTCCGCGCCTTCTCGCCCGACAGCAAGCGCCTGCTGCTGGCACAGTCCGAAGGCTCGTCCGAGCATGATCACCTGATCCTGCTCGACCTCGAGAGCGGAGCCCGGACGCAGCTCACGCCGAAGCAGGACGACCACTATATCTTCGGCGGCACCTTCACGCGGGATGGCCGGTCCATTCTCTATGCCGCTAGCTGGGATGATGCCACCAAGACGGCGATCGACGGGCAGCGTCTCTATCTGCACGATCTTGACAGCGGCTTCCGGCGCGCCGTGGGCGCTTCCGACAGCCTGAGCGATGTGCCGCCCGAGTTTTCGGAGGACGGCCGTCTCGTGCTCTATCATCGTCACGAGCGCCATCCCGGCGGAAGCCAGGTCTGGCTGCTCGACCTCAAGACCGGCGGAGACCGCGAGATCCTCAACCTCGGCGACGATCGCAAGGCGTACGGCTCGTGGATCGACGACAAGCGAATCCTGGTCTGGGCCGAAGGCGACACGCACGACCGGGTTGGCGTTCTCAGCCTTCCGCAGCTCGAGATGCAGTGGCTGATCGACGATCCGAAGCGCTCGATCGACGATGCCGTCGCGGGCGTGGACGGCAGAAGCGTGGCGATCCTCGAGTTCCGCCAGGGCGCGCTGCATGCGGCACAGCTGGACCTCGCCACCGGTGCGGAACGGCCGATGGAGATCTCGGCCCACAGCCTGCTGCCGCTCGAGCAGCTGCCCTCCGGTCACTGGCTGTGCGAACGCTACTCCTCGCGTGCGCCGCACGAGCTGGTGCGGTTCGACCCCGCCACCGGCACGACAGTCGACATCTCCATGACCGCGCATCATCTCCCCGATCCCTCGATGCGCTTCGTGCCGGCGCAGCCCTACCGCTGGCGGTCGGGCGACGGCACCGATATCGCGGGCTGGCTGTACGAACCCCAGGGCGAGAGCCGCGGCCTCATTGCGCACATCCATGGCGGACCGACCTGGCACAGCGAGGATTGGGTCAACGGCTCGATCCAGTTCCTGGTCGCAGCGGGCTTCACGGTGCTCGATCCAAACTATCGCGGCTCCACCGGCTATGGCCGCGCGTTCCGCGAGGCGATCAAGCAGGACGGCTGGGGTGGGCGCGAGCAGGACGACATACGCACTGGCATCGAAAGCCTGGTGGCGGCGGGCAAGGGCCGGCGCGGGCGCATCGGCATCATGGGCCTGTCCTATGGCGGCTATTCCTCCTGGTGCCAGATCACCAAGTCGTCAGACCTGTTCAATGCCGCGGTTCCGATCTGCGGGATGTACCAGCTTGCGATCGACTACGAGCAGACGGGCATGCCGCACGGCCGCGACTACAGCGAGGAGATGATGGGCGGCACGCCGGCCGAGCAGCCGGAGCGCTATTTCAACGGGTCGCCCGGCAATTTCATTGACCGCATCAAGGGGCGGCTGCTGATCGTGCACGGCATGCGGGACACCAACGTCTCGCCGGAGAACACCAAGGCCGCGGTCCGCGATCTGGATCGCGCCGGCATCCGCCACGAGCTGCTTACGTTCGACAACGAAGGCCACGGCATCTACCGCGCCGGCAACCGTGCAGCGCTGTTCAAGCGGGTCGCCGGGTTCTTCGAGGAATCGTTCACCGGTGCACGCAGCGGTTGACCGGCCGGCCGCATTGCTGTTGAGTGGCTGACGCAACGCCAATCACGGCTGGAGAGCCAGATGTTTGTGCAAGTTGCAATGCATCCATCGGAGCTGCCGGAGCAGCCGCGGGTCCTGATCGCGGGCCGGGTGGCGCAGGCCTATGGCCGCTTGCCGCCGGCGGCGCTCATGCTGCTGGCCGTTATTGCCGTCGAGCTGAGCTGGGCCTTGGCCACCTTCGTTCTTGCCGACGTCGGCGAGTCCGGGACGGCTTGGCTGAGCACCATGTTCGCGGCCATCGTGTTCACGCTGATATCGCCGCCGAAGATCGATGGCCGGCTCCGGAGATACTGGCTCCTCATCCTGCTCTTCGGTCTCACCGATGCCGCGATGACGTTGCCGTTCCTGCTGGCGCTGCAACACGGCATTCCCTTAGGCATCGCTTCGGCGATCGCCTTCCTGGGACCGTTGGGCCTTGCGGTCGCGACCTCGCGGCGCTTGATCCACTTCCTGTGGATCGGGATCGCGGCCCTCGGCGTGGCGCTGCTGACGCCGGCGATCGGCGATGATCTCAGCATGATCGGTCTCGGCTTCGCGGTGGTTTCAGCGATCGCCTGGGCGGCGTTCGTGCCGGCGACCAAGCTGGCCGGCCGCGCATTCGGCGGGCGCGACGGGCTGACGTTCGGCCTGTGGGCTTCATCGCTCATGCTGCTGCCCTTTGCCGTGGCGGAGGGAACGGTGCTCCATGCCGATGTCCTCAACATTGGCGGCGTGCTGCTGGTCGCGCTGCTCGGCGCGGTCCTTCCCTGGGCGATCGAATTCAACGTCATCCAGCGGATATCGGCGCGCACCTACGGGATCCTGGTGACACTGGAGCCGGCGGTCGGGGCGCTGGTTGGCGCCGTCTTTCTCAGCCAGGCGATCGGCCTCAGCATGTGGATCGCAGTCGCCTGCGTCACGATCGCGGCGATGGGCGTCACGCTCTCCGACAAGTCGGAGGGTTAGGTCTCCGCCCACATGCGCAGCAGGTTGGCGTAGACGTGGTGGGCCAGGTCGGTCTCGACCGCATCGGGGGCCAGGGCGTTCATCTTTTCCTTCACCTGCGCGAGCGAGCCGAGGATCTCGCGCTGCCGGTCGTCGCGCACATAGGATTGCGCCCAGGTCACGGCAACCAGCCGCTCGCCCCGCGTGACTTCCGCGACTTCGTGCAGGCTGGAGGAGGGATAGACCACCACCGAGCCGCTCGGCAGCTTCACCTCCTGCATGCCGAACGAGCCGTGGATGATCAGTTCGCCGCCGTCATACTCGTCGATATCGCTGATGAAGACGGTGATCGAAACGTCCGACCGCTCGCGCGCCTGCTTCGGGCCCATCAGCGCGTTGTCGACATGCTGGCCGTACGCCATGCCCTGGCGATAACGGCTGATCAGCGGCGGGCGGATGCGCTTCGGCAGCGCGGCCCGGTTGAAGTCCTTGTTGCGCGTCAGGGCGCCGACGACGATCTCGTGCAGTGCCTTGCGCTCTTCGGCCTTTTGCGAGACCTGCTCGTTGTTCTTGACCCGGCGCGCGCGGCCGCCAGCGGTTTCGGCGCCCGGCACGAACGGCAGCAAAGCCGCATCGGCGCGCAGCTTCTTGATCTCCTCCAGGGTCAGGACATCACTGATGCAAGCAATCATATCGATCCTCGATCCACCTTAATCGCCGTGTTTGTGCCGCGAAGCGCGCCGCCGTTCAAGAGGCCTCGGACGCTCAGCGTGCGAGGATTTGCCGCGCCGCGACCAGCGCATCCGCCAGCCGGTCGATGTCGCCGGCATCGTTGTGGACTCCGAAGGAGGCGCGGACCGTGCCCGGCAGTCCCAGATGATCCATCAAGGGCTGGGCACAATGATGACCCGTCCGCACGCACACGCCGCGTTCGCCGAGCAGCGTTCCGGCGTCGTGGGGATGCACGCCATCCAGCGTGAAGGAAACGATGCCGATGCGTTCCTGCGGCGTCCCGACCGGTCGGATGCCGGGAATCTCCGCCAGCCGGTCGAGCGCGTAATGCGTCAGCGCCCGGTCATGCGCTTCGATCCGGTCCCAGCCGATGGACTCGACGAAGTCGATCGCAGCGGCCAATCCGATGGCGGGGCCGATCGGCGGCGTGCCCGCTTCGAAGCGCTGCGGCGGATCGGCGTATTCCGTGCCGGCGAAGCTGACGGTGCGGATCATGTCGCCGCCGCCCTGCCACGGCGGCATGGCGGCGAGCAGGTCCGGCTTGCCATACAGCACGCCGATGCCGTCGGGGCCGTACAGCTTGTGGCCGGTGAAGACCAGGAAATCGCAGTCCCAATCCTTGACGTCGATCGCGAAATGCGGCGCGGCCTGCGCGGCATCGACCAGGACCATCGCGCCGGCCCGGTGGGCGCGCGCGACGATCTCCTTGACCGGCGTGCGCGTGCCGAGCGCGTTCGAGGCAGCGGTGACCGCGACCACCTTCGGCCTGCGCTCCAGCAGGCGATCCAGCGCGTCGAGATCGAGGTCGCCGTTGGCGTCGATCAGCGCCGGCATGAGGTCCAGGCCTTGTCGGTCGCACAGCAGCTGCCAGGGCACGATGTTGGCGTGATGCTCCAGCGTGGTGACCAGGATGCGCTCGCCGCGCTTCAACCGTGCGCCGAAGGAATTGGCGACCAGGTTGACCGCCTCCGTCGCGTTGCGCGTGAAGACAATGCTGTCCGCCGAGGGTGCCCCGAGGAAGCGGGCGACGCGGGCCCGGGCGCTCTCATAGGCGTCGGTGGCTGCCTCGCTCAACGGATAGACGGCGCGATGGATGTTGGCGTAACTGGTCTCGTAGAATTGCCGCATCCGGTCCAGGACGGCCTTCGGCTTCTGGGCGCTGGCGGCACTGTCGAGATAGGCGATGTCGCGCGTTGCCAACAGCGGGAAGGCGTTGCGCGGAACCAGGGATGCGGAAGCGGATGTTCGTTGCTCAATCATGCCAACCAGGAATCAATACGTCCGGGCATAGCGGAGGTTCCTGACCAACAAGTCAAGACTCGCACTTTGGCCTGACGCAGTCTTGACTTGAATCGTGCCGGGCGCCGCCTGACCATCGTATCCGAGCCCGCAGGAGCGTTGACTCTGCCGGTGGCTGGTGCAAGATGGCGAGATCGTTCGTATACGAACGATCCTCCGGCCGGGAGGCCCGCAAGATCGCGCTGGGGATGGCGCTGGGCGTAGTCTGGGAGCAAATCAATCGGTCCGCCAATGGACCGTCACAAGGAGGGAGCCTGATGTCTAAGACGAATTCTCGGATCACCCGTCGGCGCTTCGTCGCCGGGGCCGGCGTGATCGGCCTTGGCGCCGCGACGGGTGTCCTCGCCGCGCCGCGCATCGTGCGCGCCGAAGGCAAGATCACGGTCCTGAACTGGCAGGGCTACGGCACCGACGAGGCCTGGGCGGTCGAAGCCTTCAAGAAGGCGACCGGCATCGAGGTGGTGCACGACTACTTCAACTCCGAGCCGGAGATGATCACCAAGCTGCGCACCAATCCGGGCGCGTACGACGTGGTGCTGACCAACTCCGCGTGGAACGGCGTGGCTTCGGGCGAGGAGCTGATCCAGGCGATCGACACCTCGCAGATCAAGCACTTCGCCGACCTCAACCCGTCGCTGCGCGATTCCGCGCTGCTGGCCAAGGACGGCAAGGTCTATGGCGTGTCCTGGGTCTGGGGCATGACCGCGATCGCCTACAACACCGAGAAGTTCAATCCCGCGCCGGACTCCGTCGAGGTCCTGTGGGACCCGAAGAACGCCAAGCGCGTGTCTGTCCGCGACGATGCGGTCGAGGCCGTCTCCTATGGCGCGATCGCGACCGGCCAGGACATGAACCATCCGAAGGACATCGAGCAGGTGAAGGCGAAGCTGCTGGAACTGAAGCCGCAGATCGCCACGCTGTGGTCGTCGGAGGACGAGTGGAACAAGCTGTTCCAGTCCGGCACCTTCGACGTCTCGGTCTACTGGAGCGGCTCGGCCGCACGATCCAAGACCAACTTCAAGCTGCCGGTCGGCTACATGGTGCCGAAGGAGGGCGGCATCGGCTGGTTCGACGGTCTTGCGGTTGCCAGCAACGCGCCCAACCTCAGCGGCGCCCATGAGTTCATCAACTACATGGTCGACCCGGCCTTCTACGTCGAATGGGCGACCAAGGTCGGCGCGCCGGCCTCGGCGAATACCAAGGCCAACGAGCAGTTGCCGGCCGATGACGTGGGCCGCCAGATCCACGGCGACCAGGCTGCGATCAAGCGCCTGCAATTCATGGCGCCGCTGACCGACGAGGAGCGCCAGACCTTCTCCGACATGTGGACCGAGGTGAAGGCGGAGTTCGCGAAGTAACGCGTCATCTGAACCCTTCTCCCCTTGCTTGCGGGAGAAGGATACGGAGGCTTGGCGAGGCGCAGCCGAGCCTAGCCGGAGTTGGATGAGGGGTGGCGCACCGCTAGGTGCGCGCGCTGGCAAGAGCGCCAGTGGCATATGGCCGGGAACGCTATTTCAGCGCTTGCGCGCTGCGCGCCTGCCGGCGCCACCCCCTCACCCAGCTACGGCTAGCTCACTTCATTCGCTAAGCCTTCGCAGCCCTCTCCCGCGAGCGAGGGGAGAGGGATTTTTTATTGCGGAGCGGGGACGACGGAATGGCGGTCGCGGACCGGCGGAATAGGGGAGCGATCCTGGCCCTCACCGGGCCGGCCTATCTGTGGCTGACGGCAACCATCTTCCTGCCGCTGTCGGCGATGCTCTATTGCAGCTTCCTTCTCAAGTCGCCGCTGGTGCCGGCGCCGGCCAGCTTCACACTCAAGCACTACGCCGCCTTCATCGACAGGCCGGTCTACCAGCAGCTGATGCTGTGGTCGCTGGAACTCGGCGCCATCGTCACGGTCTGCTGCCTCGTCATCGGATATCCGGCGGCGCTGGCGCTGGCGAAGGTGATCAAGGGGCGCTGGCGCGAGGCGATGTTCCTGATGGTGGTGCTGCCGTTCTGGAGCAACGCTCTGGTGCGCACGTTCTCCTGGACCATGGTGCTGCGGCCCGGCGGGCTCGCCGACCAGGCGATCCACGTGGTTGCGCCGGGCGCGCCGCAGCTGGACCTGCTCTATTCGTATCCCGCAGTGGTGATCGGGCTGGTCCACTCGTACCTGCCGTACATGATCCTGACCTGCTACATCTCGCTGCAGGCGATCGACGATTCCGTCATCGAAGCCGCGCGCAGCCTCGGCGCGCGCTCCGGCGCCTTGTTCCGCCGGGTGGTGTTCCCGATGAGCCTGCCGGGCGTGCTGGCCGGCTCGGCGCTGATCTTCGTCCCGGCGGTGGGATCCTTCATGGAGCCGCGCATCCTGGGCGGCGTGAAGGCGCCGACCCTCGGCATGACGATCGAGGACCAGTTCACCGTGACCGCCAACTGGCCGCTCGGCGCGGCCTTGTCGTTCCTGATGCTGGGCGCGGTCTTGCTGATCTGCCTCGCGCTCTATCCGCCGGCGCGCAAGCGGATGGAGGGGCTATGAAGCTCGGCTCCGCCTTGCTGACCGCGCATCTGTGGCTGGTGCTGGTCTTCCTCTACGTGCCGATCGTGGTGATGGCGGTGTTCGGCTTCAACGCCTCGCCGCTCTATGCGCTGCCGTTCCAGTTCGACCTGGTCTGGTATCGCGCGCTGGCCGGCAATGCCAAGCTGATCGATGCCGGCATCCACAGCGTCGGCATCGCGATCGTGAACACCATCATCGCGACCGCGCTCGGCACCATGGCGGCGCTCGCCTTCGCGCGCTACCAGTTTCGCGGCAAGACCATCCTGCAGCTGCTGCTGTTCCCGCCGGTGGCGATTCCCTGGCTGGTGATCGGCACCGCCATGCTGGTGTTCTTCTACTGGATCGACATCAAGCGCGGCCTGTTCGCGATCCTGCTGGGGCACGTCGCC
>DATFDU010000044.1:0-6641 GCA_035251915.1 Dongiaceae bacterium
CCGTGGGCGATCCGGCCCTTGAACAGGGTGGGCCTGGCGAACTCCTCGTCCAGGTGCACGGGGTTGGTGTCGCCCGAGATGCCGGCATAGAGCACGATGTCCGCCTCGGTCACCGTCTTGGTGAAAATGGCGGTCATGCCCTCGGCCAGCTCGTCGACGTATCTCCCGCGCAGTTCTTCGTTGCCCGCCATGGCGTTAACCCATCTGTTGCAGTGCAAAAACGGCGGGCACTATAGGGCGGCCCGGCAGGCTGGGGCAAGGCGGGCAAAGGCCACGGCCGGACCCGCGGGTGCACATAGCTTGTTCGATGCCCCATCGAGCGGTACAATGGTGCGACCCGGAGCGGTTGATGATCCTGAACTTTCGGGATTCCTGGCTTGAGGTCCTTCTTTGTCGAGGACAAGGCGGACCGCAGAATTCCTTGTCCGCCGGCTGTTTCGAAAACTTCAGATGATCGATGATTCCACGTGCGATCAGGACTTGCGTGTACCACCGAGCAATCACTTTGAGAAGCTCCCCGGCAATCTCCGCGGTTGGCACTCGATCCGGGTCAACAGGCAATGGCGCTTGATCTTCAGATGGGACGGCAGCATGGCCGAGGCTTCCGAGATCTACTTGGACAATCACGCTTATAGAGGCTGAATATGCTCACAACCCGCAAACCCGCCAGTGTCGGCGAAATCCTGACGACTGAGTTTCTCGAGCCGATGGGGCTCACGCAAGGCCAGCTTGCCAAGGCGATGGGTGTTCCCCGCAAGCATGCGAATGAGCTGTGCACCGACCGCCGCGCTGTCACCGCGGATACGGCGCTGATCCTGGCGCGGGTGTTCGGCAACAGCGCCGATTTCTGGCTTAACTTGCAGAGGCGCGTCGATCTCTGGGACGCCATGAACACGCCGAAGCGGCGCAAACGGATTGAGCGCGCCGCGCCAATCGCAGCCTGATCGTGACCAACATCACCCGGGGCCGCGCCTGTGCCATTATCCGGCAGGCGGATCGGCTCCTGCTCAACCGCTATGGCGGTGACAGCTTTTGGGCCCTGCCGGGCGGTGCGGTCGAGCAGGGCGAGTTCTCGACCGATGCCCTGGCCCGCGAGATGCGGGAGGAGTTGGACATCGCAGTCGAGATCGGGCGCCTCGTCTGGATCGTCGAGAACCTGTTCGACTATCGCGGCACGTCCTACACGGAATATTGCCGCGCTCGACTTCCGCCCGGCCGTGCTGCGTCTGCCGCTGCTGGCGTTCCTGAGCGGCTCGGAAAGCACTGCGCCGCTGCATCTGCTGCATAAGAACAGCTAACGCAGCGGGGTCAACGTCTCCGAGCCCGTGGCCGGTCCCTGGGCGTAGACCCAGGTGCCCGTCAGGCTGCCATCGTCCGAACGCCGATAGACCACCAGATATTCGCCCATGAAGGTCGAATTGTGGTCTCCCTTGAGTTCATCGCCGATGAAGATCGACAGCGTCTCGCCGCTGGCGAGGCCTTTCCCGACATAAGTGTGGCGTGTGTCCTCGTTGTAGCAGGAGACCGCGTAGATCGCGCCCTCAAGAAGCAGCTGGCAGGTGCCGCGATAAGCGCTGTCGGCCGGGCCGAAACCCTTGCCCTCCATCCGGTAGTTGCCGGAAAGATCGGGTCTCTCCAGGGCGGCGGCGGGTCCGGTTGAAAGGGCGAGTGCGAGCAGGCAGGCACAGAGGGATCGGGCGCGAATCATGGCGGTCTCCCAGTTCGGTTCAACGATTCGCAGCCGCGCAATTGGGCCCTGGGGAGGCCCGGTTGGTGAAATCAAGATTGCGGGAGGCTAGATCACGCGTATCGGGCAGATCTCGGGGCTGCAGCGGCGGTCGTCGCATACGCGGCAGGTCACGTCGGCCTCGCGCCCAGGTTCCACGCAGCGATGCAGGATGGCGCGGATCGCCTGTTCCAGCGCCGCGCGCTGCGCCGGCGCGAGGCCGGCGAGCAGACCGTCGGTGACCTGGTTGCGCGCCTCGTGCAGCTGCTGCGCCAGGCGCTTGCCGGCCCGGCCCAGCGTCAGGCTCTGCGCGCGGGCGTCCTTGCGCGCGCGATCCTTTTCGACCAGCCCGCGCTCCGCCAGCTTGTCGATTACGCGCACCGTCGCCGAGTGCGTGAGGCCGATGCGGCTCGCCACCGCCTCGATCGAGGATCCGGGCTCGTTGTCGATCTGCACCAGGGCGGCGGCCGCCATCGGCGACAGGTCGAGGGAAGCCTGCCAGAGCCCCTCGACCCGGTCCTGGATCAGCACCGCCAGGGCGCCCAGGATGTTCGCCGTATGGCCGCTGCCGCGCACCGCGCCATTGTCCGGTTGTGCCATCGCAAGCCTCACATCCCACTTGACTTATATGCAGACTACATACATATAATAAGACGCAGAGGGGCGAAAGTAAAGGCTTATTTATTAACAGGGTGAAAGTCATGACAGATTTCACGATCATCGAAGCGCCCTCCAACCTGGGTCTCAAGCCGGACAGCGTGGAGCACCTTGCCGCCGCCTTGCTGGATGCCGGTCTGGCGCGGCGGCTGGACGCCCTGCGCCATGCGCGCCTGGCGGTCCCGCCCTATGACGCGCGGCGCGACCCCGAAACGAAAATCCTGAACGCGGCGCGGATCCGCGATTTCTCCATCATGCTGGCCGACATTGTCGGTCCGGTGGTGGCGCGCGGCGCATTCCCGGTGGTGTTGGGCGGCGACTGCTCGATCCTGCTCGGCAACCTGCTGGGGCTGCGCCGGACCGGCCGGCGCCACGGCCTGCTGTTCCTGGATGGTCACGCGGATTTCTACCAGCCGGAGGCCTCGCCGACCGGCGAAGCGGCCGACATGGACCTGGCGCTCGCGACCGGGCGCGGCCCCGACGTCGTCGCCGACATCGAAGGCCTGCGCCCGCTGGTGCGCGACGCGGACGTGGCGGTGCTGGGTCCGCGCGATGCCGAGCAGGCGCGGGAATACGGCAGCCAGCCACTGCCGCCGACCATCTTCGCGCAGGACCTTGCTGAAGTGCGCCGGGTCGGCGCCGATGAAGCAGCACGCGCCGCGATCGAGCATCTCATCCGGCCTGAATTGGACGGCTTCTGGATCCATCTCGACGTCGACGTGCTCGACGACGCGATCATGCCGGCGGTCGGCTACCGCATGCCCGACGGCCTCAGCTGGCAGGAGCTCGAGATCACCCTCGACGCCGCCATGCGCAGCGGCCGGGCGCGCGGCATCAACATCACGATCTTCGAGCCGAAGCAGGACAAGACCGGCGGCATTGCGCGCGAGCTGGTGAACAGCCTGGCGCGCGGTCTGGTGCGCTCGCCGGATGCGCGGCTCGAGTTGTGCGCGCAGCGGCAGCGCCGCTTCGGCATGCGGAGCGCGCCGTTTCCCTATGCGCTGGCCTTCGGCTCGCGGGGCTGAACCACGTCCCGGCGCGGTGCGTTCCGCGCCGGGTGTTCCCCGCCGCCGGATCAGCTGGCGGGCAGGATGGCGATGTCGCGCACCCCGCCATCGACATCGCCGATGATTCCAACCAAGGTGGCCTTGCCGGTGTTGAGGTCGACCGAATAGAGCGTCACGCCGTTCATTAGCCAGGCTTCGTTGCCGCCCTTGCGGTCGGCGAGGATGTCGAAGCCGACGCTCGGCTCCAGCGCGACGCCGAGCTTGCCCACCGCCTTCAGCGTGCCGTCGTTCGGCGGATCCTGGCGGATCAGCCCGGCGATGGTGCCATCGATGTTGTACAGCGCGGTTTTTTCCGTGCCCTGGTACGAGTTGGTGTAGGCGCCGGCGATGATGGCAGGCGTTTCCGCGGCGTGCATGTCGTCGCTGGCGAAGGCATGGGGCTTGTCCTCGGCCACGGCGCCGCCGGCGATCTTGGTGCGCAGGTTGGTGCCGTCGGAGGCCATGATGCGCATCGCATCGGCGACCGGGTTGAAGTCGACCGTGACATGCGTGCCGGCGGTGGGAACCGTCTTCAGCGTCTCGAGCCGGGTCGCGACGCCGCTGTGCGGATCGATGGTGGCGACGGTGCCGTCCTCGAACAGGCCGTAGAGCTTGCCGTCGGACGGCCGCACGTCGATGTCCAGCACGCGGCCGGAGATGCCGGTGACGAAAGTCTTCCCCGTCACGTGGCCGGACTCGGTGTCCATCCAGGCGAGCGTGTCGTTCGAAATCAAGGCGACGATGTCCGCGGCCTTCGCCACGCCGGCGCCAAGGCTGAATACCGCCAGCGCCGCGATCGAAACGAAAATCTTCATGGCTCACTCCACTGTCTATGTCCCCGTCGAGTGCGGGCAGCAGGGAGTACAGACCGGAGCCGTCGGCGGATGCCGAAACCACAGTCAACAAAACGTGAGACGTTACCGCTTGGCGCGCGCTCGCCGTGCAATCGGCGCGGCGCCGGCGAACACATCGCGTTCCCGTGCCAGGCCTTCGCCGACGACGTCGAAGAAGGCGCGCACCCGCGCGGTGGCCTTGAGGTCGGCATGGGTGACGATCCAGAGCTCGGCGGCCAGCTCGGATATGGGATCAGCCAGCGCACGGACGAGATCGCGCTGGCCGTCGCCGAGATAGCAGGGCAGCAGGGCGAGGCCGATGCCGGCCTTGGCCGCCACCAGCTGGTTGACCAGGCTGCTGGTGCGGTAGACGAAGGCGGAGGACGGCGCCGCGCGGCCAAGCCAGTCGGCGGCCATGATGCCGCTGGCATGCTCCTCCCAGCCGATCAGCGGATGGCGCGCAACATCCTTTGCGCGCGCCAGCAGGCCGCCGATCGCCTTCAGGACCGCCGGCGCGGCATAGAGCGTCCAGGCCACGTCGGCGAGCTTGCGGCCCCAGAGATCGCTTTCCCGCGGACGCACCGGCCGCAGCGCGATGTCGGCCTCGCGGCGCGACAGGCTGAGCACGCGGTTGCTGATGGCGAGCTCGACCACGATGCCGGAATGGGCCTGCCGGAACGCGGCGAGATGCCGGGTGAGCCGGCTGTAGGCCAGCGTCTCCGACGAGGTGACGCGCAGCCGGCCGGACAGGCGGTGATCGCGGCCGGCGATCGCGCGGTCGAGGGCCAGCGCCTCGTCCTCCATGCGCTCGGCCGCCGCGGCCATGCGCGCTCCGGCCGGCGTCGCCTGATAGGTGCCGCCCGGCAGGCGCTCGAACAGGCGCACGCCGAGCTGCTTCTCCAGCGCATTCAGCCGGCGGAACGCGGTCGAATGATCGACGCCGAGGGCGCCGGCCGCAGCCGCGAGTCCGCCGGCGCGCTGCACCGCCAGCACCAGCCGCAGGTCGTTCCAGTCATCCATGCGCCGTTTCTAGCACGGGCCGCGCTTGCAGTCATGCAAGCCAGGCTGGCGAAATCCCAACGGGCATTGCGCGGCTGAACACCCTACCTTTGGTGACGAGAGCCAATGGAAAGGACACTGTCGTGAAACTCTATTACGCCACCGGGACCTGCTCCCTGTCGCCGCACATCGTCGCGCTCGAAGCCGGTATTGCGCTCGCGCTCGAGCGCGTGGATATGCGCAGCGCGCCGCGCGTCACGGAGACCGGCGCGGACTTCGCCGTGATCAACCCCAACCGCTACGTGCCGGCGCTGCAGCTCGACGATGGATCGGTGCTGACCGAGGGCGTAGCGATGGCGCTCTATCTCGCGGACCTGAACCCGGAGACCGGCCTCGCGCCCGCGATCGGTACGCCGGAGCGGCATCGCCTGCACTCATGGCTGGTGTTCATCGCGACCGAGCTGCACAAGATGTACAGCCCCTGGCTGTTCCATCCCGAATACGGCGCGCAGGCGCAGGAGGTGGCGCGTGGCAAGATCACCGAACGGCTCGCGTTCGTCGAGAAGCATCTGGCAAAGAGCGGGCCGTTCCTGATGGGCGATCACTTTACCGCGGCCGACGCGTATCTGTTCACCATCGTCGGCTGGTCGCGCGTCGCCAAAGTCGATCTCTCTCCCTTCCCGCAGCTCCGCGCGTTCATGGAGCGCGTCGGCGCGCGGCCGCACGTGCGCGCGGCGATGGAAGCGGAAGGCATGCCGGTCCGCCGCCAGGTCGCCTGATATTCATCCGCTACGAAAGGAGACATGACATGGGTGCTCCCTCTCCCGAACTCTGCAACCTGTGGCTGGCGCGCGCATTCAACGCGCAGGACGTCGAGGCCGCGGCGGCGATGTATCACCCCGACGCCTCGATCGTGCAGGTCGACGAGGTGCATGGCGGCACCAAGGTGGCGCGCGGCGCCGAGGGCATCCGCCGCACCATGGCGGCCTATATCGGCCTCAAGCCGCATATGGATGTGGTGACGCACCATACGACCGTGGCGGGCGACTTCGCGATGACGCGCTCGCAGTGGCTGATCAAGGGCATCGGCAAGGCGGGCCAGCCGACCGAGGTGCATCACCACGGCATGGAGGTGCATCGCCGCCTGCCCGACGGCACCTGGGTGTTCTTCATCGATCACCCGTTCGGCGCCGACCCGAGCTGGGCCGTGGACGCGCCGCCGCACACTGAATAAGGCCAGCAGTGCGGCAGCGTTTGGCCGGCCGAGCTTGTCAGGTCAGCGCAAGCAGGAAGCGCCGGATTGTGACGATACGGGTTCGCTTGAATCGCTCGAGGGCCAGCAGGCCGCTCTTGTCACCCGTCACAAGGTAATCTGCGCGG
>DATFDU010000045.1:0-2171 GCA_035251915.1 Dongiaceae bacterium
GAGCCGCAGGCGGTGGTCGATTGCGGCGAGAGCAGGTTCCTGCACGGTCGTCATGAAATCCGCCGCTATTTCGCCGAAGTGGTGGCGCGCGGCGCGCAGCAGCCGGCGCTGATCTGCGGCGACCTCGCATTCACCTCGGCGCGCCTGCCCGACGGCAGCGTGACCGCGGAAGTCGCGCGGCGGCAGAGCGATGACGCCTGGCTGTGGGCGATCGACCGCTACACCATCGCCACCGAGCGGCGATCGTAGCGAGACAAGTTGCCGGCGATTGTCGCGCAACACCGGCGATCAGGCGGTTGACTGGTGCAGCCTCGCAACAAGGCGCGCGCAATCGTTGTGCCATGCGCGCTTCTGAATTGACCCACCGCGACTCGTTCGGATAAAAAAGTCGCTCTTCTCAAGTGAGGAGGGTGCGCATGATGTATCGAACCTTCGCAGGGCTTAGCGCCTGAGAGCTGCCGTCGACGTTGGTCGATCCCGGCTCCGCACCTTCTCGTTCCAGAACAAGCTGATTTGAACTGACGATCGCGTAAGCGGCGTCGCTTTTCCGAGTCACCGCTTCCTTGCGGCCTCAATGGCTCTCCGTCTTTCCGGAAAGCCGCAGGCGTCGGTTCTCTTCAGGGTGCGGCTCCGTTCATCGCCGGCTTCGCGGGCAGCGTGGTTCGTGCATCGCGCACGCAACGCAACCCAAGCAGATGGAGCACATCATGCCGATCCATTCGACTCTCCTGTCCTGGCTGTTCGGTCACCCGCAGGTCGCCGACCACGACATCCGTTTGACCACCGCCGACAGACAGTTCGGGCGCGACCCGGACTACAAGTCGCTGCGGTGGCTGAACGGACAGTCGCCACCAGGACTGCCGGACGGACTGAACCGCAAGCTGTTGCAGGATATCGGTCTGGACCGCAGCCGGACCTAATGCCGGCTCGAGAAGCGGGCAACATGCCCGCTTCTCGATTCCAAACCGGAAACTGCGTGGCCCTCAAGGCCATGCAGTTTCCAGTCATGCCTGCACCTATCTTCGCGAGAATCGGCCACGTGACGATCAAGTGGAAAGACGCGCCGCGCCGGCAAGAGCGCCGCCGCCCGAACGCCGATCAGAAGCGAGCGCTGAAAGCGGCCGGCTTGCGCGTCTTCGTTCGGCAATATGGCAGGAAGGCACAGAAACGCACCGAACCGAACGATCGCCGCTATGACGCGGATGTCGAACGGGTTGTCAAACGCATGGATCCGGCCACCTTGGATCGATTGCTCCGCGACGACGAGGAAGACTGATACGCTGCAGCGGCGAATCGCTTGTGGTGACGGATGCCTGCCTGGCGTTTGACCTTGATCCTGTGTCTTGCCGAAGCGCTCAACATGGCGGGCTACAGCGCCGTCGCAGCCTTGCTCCCCGAGCTGCGCCTCGTCTGGTCTCTGGGCAATGCCGAGATCGGTATCGTCGAAGGCGCTTTCAACGTCGGGTATGTCGTTGCCGTCCCCATCCTGGTTACGTGGACCGACCGGCGCGATCCGCGCGCGATCTACCTCGCCGCGACCGCGCTCGGCATCGCGGCCAGCCTCGGCCTTGCCTTCCTCGCACGCGATCTGTGGTCGGCGGCGTTGTTCCGCGGCCTGGCGGGGATTGCGCTCGCCGGCACCTACATGCCGGGCCTCAAGATCCTGACCGATGCTGTCACCGGCCCGAGGCAAAGCCGCTGGCTCGCCTTCTACACCGCGAGCTTCAGCCTCGGCGCCAGCGCCTCGACGGCGGCAACGGGCGCGATCGGGCATGCGATCGACCCGGCCGCTGCGTTTCTCTTCGCCGCGATCGGCGCCACGGCAGCCTTGCTGCTCGTCATGCTCGCGGTCCGGCCGCGACCGGTTGCGCCGGAGCGGCGCGCCGCGGCCTGGGGCGCTCTCTGGCAGGCCGCGCGGAACCGCCAAGCCCTCGCCTACTCCCTCGCCTACGCCGCGCACATGTGGGAGCTCTACGGCTTCCGCGCCTGGCTGGTTGCCTACCTGCTGTTCGCTGCGACCGGGAGCCTGGCGCCGACCGGCGATACCGCCTATGCGCTGTGGGGCGCGGTCCTGCTGTTGCTCGGCATGCCGTCCAGCATCATCGGCAACGAGATCGCGCTGAAGATCGGTCGCCGGCGCCTCATCATCCTGGTCATGTGCATCTCCGCGG
>DATFDU010000046.1:0-5193 GCA_035251915.1 Dongiaceae bacterium
ATCCGCCAACCGCGTCAGCGCGCTTGCCTGCTCGCCCTGCTCCAGCGTGCCCAGCACCTCCTGCGCCCTGGCGACTACCGCCGCCGGCAATCCCGCCAACTCGGCGACGTGGATGCCGTAGCTGCGGTCGGCGGCGCCGGGGGCGATTTCGTGGAGGAATTTCACGCTGCCCTGCCATTCCATCACCTTCATGGTGTGGGGCTTCATCTCGGGCAGGCGCGCGGCCAATGAGGTGAGCTCGTGATAGTGCGTGGCGAACAGGGCGCGGCATTTGTTGACCTCGTGCAGATGCTCGAGCGTCGCCCAGGCGATCGAGAGGCCGTCGAAGGTGGCGGTGCCGCGGCCGATCTCGTCAAGAATGACCAATGAGCGCGCCGTCGCCTGGTTGAGGATGGCGGCGGTCTCCACCATCTCCACCATGAACGTGCTGCGGCCGCGCGCCAGGTCGTCGGCGGCGCCGACCCTCGAGAACAGCTTGTCGATGACGCCGATCTCGGCGCGCTCGGCCGGCACGCAGCTGCCCATCTGCGCCAGGATGACGATGAGCGCGTTCTGCCTGAGGAAGGTCGACTTGCCGGCCATGTTGGGGCCGGTCACCAGCCACAGGCGCTGGCCGTCGCTGAGGTCGCAGTCGTTGGCGACGAACGGGCCGCTGCCGCCGCGCTTCAGCGCGGCTTCGACCACCGGGTGGCGGCCGCGCACAATCCGGAACACGCCGTCGCCGACCACGCGCGGGCGCGACCAGCTCTCGGTCTCGGCGAGGTCGGCGAGGCCGGCGGCGACGTCGATCAGCGCCAGCGCGCCCGCGGCTTTGGAGATGCCGTCGGCGCGCGCGGTGACTTCGCCGACGAGGTCGGCGAACAGGCGCAGCTCCAGCGCCACCGCCTTGTCGGCGGCTTGCGAGATCTTGGTCTCCAGCTCGCCCAGCTCGACGGTGGTGAAGCGCGTGGCGTTGGCCGTCGACTGGCGCTGGATGAAACGGGAATCAGCCTTCACCTTGTCATGCTGCGTGGTGGTCGCCTCGACGAAATAGCCCAGCACGTTGTTGTGCTTGATCTTGAGCGAGCCGATGCCGAGGTCGCCGCGGTAGCGCGCCTCCAGCTCCAGGATCAGCTTGCGCGAATCGTCGCGCAGCGTGCGCCACTGGTCGAGATCGGGCAGGTAGCCCGGCGCGATGAAGCCGCCGTCGCGCGCCAGCAGCGGCAGGCTCTCGGCCAGCGCGCGCGTCAGCCGATCGATCAGGTCGCCGTGATGGCCGAGGTCGGTCAGCGCCTGCTGCAGCAGAGGCGGCGGCGATGAGAAGCGCGCTTCGGCGAACAGCGCCTTGATGCCGGCGGCGGCCAGCAATCCGTCACGGATGGCGGCAAGATCGCGCGGGCCGCCGCGATCCAGCGACAGGCGCGACAGCGCGCGCTCCAGGTCCGGCGCTTTCTTGAGATGCGCGCGCAGATCCTCGCGCAGCCGCGTCTCGCTGAGCAGATGCGCGACCGCATCCTGCCGCGCGGCGATCGCGGCGATGTCGGTCAGCGGCGCAGCCAGCCATTCGCCGAGCAGGCGTGCGCCGGCGCCGGTCACCGTGCGGTCGATGATCGAGAGCAGGCTGCCCTGCCGCTCGCCGCTCAAGGTGCGGCTGAGCTCCAGGTTGCGGCGCGTCGCAGCGTCGATCTCCAGGATCGCGCCGGCGCCGATGCGCGCCAGCTGCGACAGGCGCGGCATCTTTCCCTGCTGGGTCAGCTCGACATAGTCGAGGATGCCGCCGGCGGCGGCGAGCTCGGCGCGGGTGAAGGCGCCGAAGGCGTCGAGCGCCGCGACCTTGTGGAAATTCTGCAGGCGCAGGCGCGCATTCTCGCTGTCGAAGCGCGCGTTGGGCAGCGGCGACAGCGCGCTCTTCCACTCCTGGAACAGCTCGTAGAGATCGCTCTGCAGCAGCAGGCGGTCAGGCAGCAGGATCTCGGTCGGGTCGAGGCGCGCCAGCGCGGCCGGCAGCGCCTTGCGCTCGATCGCCTGGCAGCGGAACTGGCCGGTGGAGATGTCGACCCAGGCGAGACCGAGCGTTCCGCCGGCGTCGGCGAGCGCGCTGAGGTAGTTGTGGCTGGCGGCGTCGAGCAGGCCGTCCTCGGTCAGGGTGCCGGGCGTCACCACCCGCACGACGTCGCGCCGCACCACCGACTTGGAGCCGCGCTTCCTGGCTTCCGCCGGGTCTTCCACCTGCTCGCAGACCGCGACCTTGAAGCCCTTGCGGATCAGGCGGTTGAGGTAGCCTTCGGCGGCATGGATCGGCACGCCGCACATCTTGATCGGCTCGCCCAGATGCGTGCCGCGGGTGGTCAGCACGATGCTGAGCGCGGCGGCGGCCTTCTCGGCGTCCGCGAAGAATAGCTCGTAGAAATCACCCATGCGGTAGAACAGCAGCGCATCCGGATGCTGGCGCTTCATGGCCAGGTACTGCGCCATCAAGGGCGTGGTGGCGGCATCGGTCGCTTCTTCGATGCGTTCAGACATGGTGCGCCGCTCTTTGTTCCTCCTCCCCCAATATGGAGGATGGTAGGGAGGGGGCAGCGCGCGAAGACTGTTCCCGTTGGAGCGGCGGCTTCCCCCACAACAACCCTCCGGGGAGGAGGTTGAGATATTCGGAACGGCCAACCCTTTGCAACCTGCGTGAATTCATGCCAGCTTGATGGTTCGCCCTGCCGGGAGCAGGGGATAAAGACCTTCCTGGGAAACTGCGGGGAGCCCTTAGCTTTTCCATGTCCACCAATAAGCCGCGCGTCACCGAAGAGGAAGCGCTTGTTTTCCACAGCTCCGGCCGTCCGGGCAAGATCGAGATCATTGCCACCAAGCCATTGACGACCCAGCGCGATCTCTCGCTCGCCTATTCGCCGGGCGTGGCCTGGCCGTGCCTTGCGATCGAGAAGAATCCGGACAGCGCCTACGACTACACGACCAAGGGCAACCTGGTCGCCGTCATCACCAACGGGACGGCGGTGCTGGGCCTCGGCGATCTCGGCGCGCTGGCCGCCAAGCCGGTGATGGAAGGCAAGGCCGGCCTGTTCAAGCGCTTCGCCGACATCGATTCCATCGACCTGGAAGTCGATACCGACGACGTCGACCAGTTCGTCAACTGCGTGCGCTACCTGGCGCCGTCCTTCGGCGGCATCAACCTGGAGGACATCAAGGCGCCGGAATGCTTCATCATCGAGCAGCGGTTGCGCGAGCTGATGGACATCCCGGTGTTCCACGACGACCAGCACGGCACGGCGATCATCGCCACCGCCGGCCTCATCAACGCGCTGCACCTGACCGGCCGCAGCCTCAAGGACATCCGGATGGTGGTGAACGGCGCCGGCGCGGCGTCGATCGCCTGCGTCGAGCTGCTGAAGCGCATGGGCCTGCCGCACGAGCAGGCGATCCTGTGCGACACCAAGGGCGTCATTTATCAAGGTCGCACCGACGGCATGAACCAGTGGAAGTCCGCCCACGCGGTGACCACCAAGGCGCGCACCCTGGTGGAGGCGATGGCGGGCGCCGACGTATTCTTCGGCCTCTCGGTCAGGGGCGCCGTCACGCAGGACATGCTCAAGAGCATGGCGGTGAAGCCCATCGTCTTCGCGATGGCCAATCCCGACCCGGAGATCACGCCGGAAGAGGTGAAGGCGGTGCGGCCCGACGCCATCGTCGCCACCGGCCGCAGCGACTATCCCAACCAGGTCAACAACGTGCTCGGCTTCCCCTACATCTTCCGCGGCGCCCTCGATGTCAGGGCGCGCACCATCAACGACCAGATGAAGATCGCGGCCGCCGAAGCGCTGGCGGCGCTGGCGCGCCAGGATGTGCCGGACGAGGTCGACGCCGCCTATGCCGGCCGGCGCCTGCGCTTCGGGCCGGAATACATCATCCCGGTGCCGTTCGATCCGCGCCTGATCTCCGCGATCCCCGCAGCGGTGGCCAAGGCGGCGATGGACAGCGGCGTCGCGCGCCGGCCGATCATCGACATGGAGGAGTACAGGACGACGCTGGCCGGGCGGCTCGACCCGGCCGCGGCGTCGATGCATCTCATCTTCGAGCGGCTGCATCTCAATCCGCGGCGCGTGGTGTTCGCCGAGGGCGAGGAAGAGCGCGTGATCCGTGCGGCGCTCGCCTATCGCGCGGCCGGCTACGGCACGCCGGTGCTGATCGGCCGCACCGAGCGCATCCACGACACCATCAGGCAATCCGGCCTGGGCGAGGCGGCGGGACTCGAGATCGTCAACGCCGCCAATTCGCCGCACACCAGGCAGTATCACGAGATGCTGTACGCCAAGCTGCAGCGCCACGGCTCGCTGCTGCGCGACGTCAATCGCATGGTGAACCAGGACCGCAACGTGTTCGGCGCCTGCATGGTGGAAGCAGGACATGCCGACGCCATGGTGACCGGCACCACCCGCAGCTTCGCGGTCTGCCTCGAAGACGTGCTGAAGGTCATCGAGGTGCGCGAGCATCAGACCCTGATGGCGATCTCGGTGGTGGTGGCGCGCGGCCGCACCGTGCTGATCGCCGACACCTCGGTGCACGAGCTGCCGACGGCGGAGCAGCTGGCCGATTTCGCGTCGCAGTCGGCGTCGCTGGCGCGCCAGCTGGGGCACGAGCCGCGGGTCGCGTTCCTGTCCTTCTCCAACTTCGGCAACCCGCCGCGTCACGCCGCCGAGCGCATCCGCGAAGCGGTCGAGGTGACGGACGGCCGCCACGTCGACTTCGAATACGAGGGCGAAATGCAGGCCGACGTCGCGCTCGATTACGGCCTGATGAAAGAGCTCTATCCCTTCACGCGGCTGTCGGGGCCGGCCAACATCCTCATCATGCCGGCGCTGCACTCCGCCAACATCACCGCCAAGCTGATGAAGCAGCTGGGCGAGACCGTGATCGGCCCGGTGCTGGTCGGCCTGTCGAAGCCGGTGCAGATCGTGCAGATGGGCGCCACCGTCAACGACATCGTGACCTCCGCCGCCTTCGCCGCGCTCGCGACCATGGTGCATGCGCGGTGAATCAGAGGTCAGAAGTCAGAAGTCAGAAGTCAGAATAGATCGCGCCGACAGGTCCCATGCATATTACTGACAGTGAGTGTCAGTGGTCGGGCGTACATAATCTCCGCTGCGCTCACGCATCGGAGATTGCCATGTATATTCTCTACCACTTCCCCTACTCGCAGCATGCGCG
>DATFDU010000047.1:0-3443 GCA_035251915.1 Dongiaceae bacterium
CGGGTCGCGCTGGGGGCGGGCATGACCCTCGGCTATGTCGCGCTCAATGCCCTGATCACGGACACGATAGAAGACGCCAGTGCCGGCCGAACTTTCGGCTGGTTCGACAGCGGCGCCAAACTGGCGACGATCGCTGCCAGCGTGGGAGGAGGCATGATCGCGGCCAGCGGCGGGATCAGCCCGCTGTTCTTCACGGCCGCCCTCTGCGGGGTGCTTACCGCCGCCATGGTCATGCTGCTGCGCGGATCGACGGCGTTCACTCGCTCGGCCGCTCTCAAATAACACCGCAGCTCATCGCAAGGAGAAAATCGATGCTGATGTCCGAACTCGTTGCGCCCGCTCACGGGCAGCGAGGCGACAGCCGTCGCCCGATCAAGCTGAACCTCTATCGCGACTATGAGGTCGACGCGGTGGCCAGGGCCATGGCCGACAGTCCCGTCCTCCAGATGGGTATCCGGCTCGATTGCCTCATGGTCTCGGATTCCTATCTGATGACGCACCTCGGGCGGGCCAGCACTCGGCTGGCCAAGGGCGAGCAGGCCCTGTTCCTCGAGATCATGGCCGGCCTGGTCAAGGAGGTCGCGCATCGGGCAGAACAGCTTTTCCCCTGCGAAACGCCCTACATCGTCGGCGACATGCCGGACGGATCGGTCATCAATGGCGAAGTTGCGGTTCGCAGCGCCGACCGAATGCGCCGTGCCGGTGCCGACGTCGTCAAGCTGGAGGTCCATTCGGAAGCGGTCATTGCCATCATCGAGCGGCTGACGCGGGAAGGTTTCCGGGTCATGGCCCATTTGGGCTACACCCCGCAGGGAGGCGATGGCGGCCGGGTCGGCGGATCGCTGGACGGCGCGCATGCACTGTTCGCTTCGGCCCGGCAGGTTCGAGACGCGGGGGCCGAGAGCATCGTTCTAGAGAAGGTCGACGAGTTCGTGCATCGCGCGCTCGTCGATCGATCCGAAGCCTTGCCGAGTTATGCCATCTTCAGCGGGAAGTCGGAGACCGGGGGGCAATCACTCAATATCTGGGATTCCGTTTTCAAGCCGGGCTTCCGCGCACGCTATTTCCCACCCACCGCGCGGGAGACCGTCGATGCGTTCCCTATGGCCTATTCTGCCATTGCCATCGCGGAGCATATCGGCGCCTTACTATCCCTCACGGCCGCAGGCGAATTTCCACTGTCTCCGCCAACTTTACTCTCCATCGACGATGTTGTGGCGCTGGCCTCGTCTGATCCTTGGGCAGATTGATAGCTCTTCGATCAGAGGCCTGCCAAACAGCCATGATCGAATTGCGCCAGCTTCGCTATCTGATCGCAGCGGCCGAGGCTGGCAGCTTCAGCCGGGCGGCGCGCAGTATGAACATCAAGCAGGCGACACTCAGCCGGCATATCATTGAAGTCGAAAAACGACTGGGCATGGCCCTGTTCGATCGCGGTACGCGCGGCGCGACGCTGACTCACAACGGAGATGCTTATCTGCGGACGGCGCGACGCATCGTGCGAGAATTCGAGGAACTGAACGCTTGGGTGCGCGCCACGCAAAACGGTCATGTCGGCAGGCTGGCAATAGGCTTCTACACCTCTTGCTCTGCCGGCAACCTGCACGCGACCCTCAGCGAGTTCGACGAGCGCTATCCGGAGGTGAAACTGCGCGCATTCGAGCGGGACCGCGAGATGCTGCTGGCGGGAATCGAAAGCGGCCTGCTCGACATCGCGATCATGATCGGCGAGGCGCCCTACCCCGGCCTCACGAGCCGGCCGTTATGGAGCGAGCGCATCCTGGTAGCGATGCCAGAAAGTCATCCGCTGACCGAGCGCGAACGCATCCACTGGACCGACCTGACCGGCGAACGCTTCCTGCTGACAGAACGAGATCCCGGCCCGGAGACACGCAACATGCTCGTGGGCAAGCTTGGAATGCCCGGTTACACGCCAGAGATCGACATGGACGACATCGGACGCGACACGGTACTCAGCGCTATTGCACTCGGCGGGCGTCTCTCAATCGTCGTGGAATCCGCGCTCGGCATCCAGGTTCCGGGAGTGGCATTCCGGGAGGTCCACGAGACCAACGGCCACATGCGGATCGGCTTCTCCGGATATTGGCGCGAGGACAATGACAACGCCGTGCTGCGCCGGTTTCTCGATTTCGTCGCCGCCCGCTATTCGCTGCCGCCCATGACCGGGCCGCAACCATCGTCAGAACAATCGAGAAAAGAGCCGTCATGACGCAAGGCAGGACACTCATCATCGTGCTGATCACGCTCATCATCGGGTTCGGCGCGGGCTTCGTGCTGCGGCCGGTGATCGTGCCGGTCAATCAACCGGCGGCCGTCGCGGGCCCGCCCTCCGCCGCCGAGGCGCCGATCGCGCCGCGCGGGGCGCAGTATTTCGCGGCGCATCTGGACGAGGCCCGGCAGATCGTGGCCGGATGCCGGGAGGGCACGGTGCCTGGCGACGAGTGCGTCAATGCCGAGCAGGCTGTGGTGGAGGCCGAAGGCCGCGAGCGTTTCAAGAAGTTCATGGGGAACTGAACGCCGCCTTCACTTCTCCTGCGCGCGATGCCGGCGAAAGGCCCGGTCGGTTTCCATGAAGCGGGAGAGCATTGGCGCGACCAGCTTTTCGGGCGGGACCGGCGCTGCGCCGGTTTCGGAGGCGAGCGCCGCGGCATAGGCGACGAGATCGCGGTGGATCGTCGCGGGCAACTCGACGGCGAGCTTGACCGGCCGGTCGTCGACGAGCCGCCCTAACTTCAATTTCGTCATCGTGTCGCTCCGATGGGTTCGAGCACCAGGTCGCGCGTAATGACCACGCGCAGCGGATGCCCCGGCCGGATGGTGAGCGTCGGCTGCACGTTGAGCTGCCGCCGCACGATCTGCTGTCCGGTCTGATTGATGGTGTCCTGACTGCCCCGGCGCAGCGCGCGGGTCAGGTCGTTCTCACTGTCTGCGCCCAACTCGGCCCCCACGCCGAGCAGAGTCGAAACGGCGGCGGCCTTGAGGAGATTGCCCCAATGCTGGTTCACGCTGTCCTGTAGCCCCGCGAACCCGGCGCCGTCCGCGCCGGGCTGGCGCTCGAGAACGATCGAGCGCCCATCGGGCATGATGAGCCGATCCCAGGCGAGCAGCACGCGGGTCTGACCGGCGGCGATTTCGCTGTCATACTCGCCGATCAGCCGCGCGCCCTGCGGAATGAGCAGGATGCGCCCGGTCGGGCTGTCATAGACGTTGGCCGTCACCTGGGCCGTGATCTGGCCGAGCAGGTCCGAACGGACGCCGGTGATGAGCGCGGCAGGGATGATGCTGCCGGCCTGCACGATGTTTGGCGATGCCGGCGCCGTCAGCCGCTCGACGCTGACCGTGCGCTGGTTGGACGCTTGCGCCATGAAGGCGCGCTTGGCGGCCTGGTCGCTTTGCGCAGCTGCATCGGCTGTCACCGGAGG
>DATFDU010000048.1:0-2541 GCA_035251915.1 Dongiaceae bacterium
CACATCTTCGGCTACCCGGGCGGCGCGGTGCTGCCAATCTATGACGCGATCTTCGCCCAGAAGAAGGTGCAGCACGTCCTGGTGCGCCACGAGCAGGGTGCGGTCCATGCCGCGGAGGGCTATGCGCGTTCGACCGGCAAGGTCGGCGTGGTGCTGGTGACCTCCGGCCCCGGCGCCACCAATGCCGTGACCGGCCTCACCGACGCGCTGATGGATTCCGTGCCGGTGGTTTGCCTGACCGGGCAGGTGCCGACGCACCTCATCGGCAACGATGCGTTCCAGGAAGCGGACACCACCGGCATCACCCGACCGGTCACCAAGCACAACTACCTGGTCAAGTCGATCACCGACCTGTCGCGCGTGATCCACGAGGCGTTCCACGTCTCGCGCAGCGGCCGCCCGGGTCCGGTGGTGGTCGACCTGCCCAAGGACATCCAGCAGGCGAAATACGACTACGTCAACTACGCCAACCAGCGGCACCGCTCCTACAATCCGCAGCTGAAGCCGGACCGCGCTTCGGTCGAGCGCGCGGTCGAGCTGATGGCGAAAGCCGAGCGGCCGCTGTTCTATATCGGCGGCGGCGTGGTGAATTCGGGCACGGCGGCCTCGCAGCTGCTGACCGAGTTCGTGCGCCTGACCGGCTTCCCCTGCACCCAGACGCTGATGGGCCTCGGCGCCTTCCCGGCGTCCGATCCGCTGTCGCTCGGCATGGTCGGCATGCACGGCATGTTCGAATCCAACCACGCGATGCACGATTGCGACCTGATGATCAACATCGGCGCGCGTTTCGACGACCGCGTGACCGGCAGGCTGGCGGCGTTCTCGCCGGGCTCGACGAAGATTCACGTCGACATCGATCCCAGCTCGATCAACAAGAACGTCCATGTCGACCTCGCCATCGTCGGCGACGTCGGCCACGCGGTCGAGGACATGCTGCGGGTGTGGAAGGCGCGGCAGCTGAAGCCGAACGGCAAGGCGCTGGCGGCGTGGTGGGACCAGATCAACAGGTGGCGCAGCCGCGAGTGCCTGCGCTATCGCCCGTCCAACGACGTGATCAAGCCGCAATACGCTTTGCAGCGGCTCTATGACGCGATCAAGGGCCGCGACTACTACATCACCACCGAGGTCGGCCAGCACCAGATGTGGGCCGCCCAGTTCATCAAGTTCGAGAAGCCATACCACTGGCTGACCTCCGGCGGACTCGGCACCATGGGCTATGGCCTGCCGGCGGCGATCGGCGTGCAGATCGCGCATCCGGAAGCGCTGGTGATCGACGTGGCGGGCGAAGCCTCGATCATGATGAACATCCAGGAGATGTCGACCGCGGCGCAGTACCGCACGCCGGTCAAGATCTTCATCATGAACAACCGCTGGATGGGCATGGTGCGCCAGTGGCAGGAGCTGCTGCACGGCGGCCGCTATTCCGAGAGCTACAGCGATTCCCTGCCGGACTTCGTGAAGCTGGCCGAGGCGTTCGGCTGGACCGGCCTGCGCGTCACCGACCCGAAGCAGATGGATGCGACGATCAAGACCATGATCGAGACGCCTGGCCCGGTCATCGTCGACGTCGCGGTCGACGAGCGCGAGAACTGCTTCCCGATGATCCCGTCGGGCGCGGCGCACAACGAGATGCTGCTGGGCCCCGAGGATCAGCGCGAGGGCTCGGTGTCGGAAGAGGGCATGGTGCTGGTGTAGCGCCGCCGCGGAACGCGGCCGCAGCGCCGGAGATCAGGGAGTTCGAGGGGTGTCACAGCAGCAGATCGAGCGCCACACCATTTCCGTGGTGGTGGATAACGAGGCCGGCGTCCTGGCGCGCGTCATCGGCCTGTTCTCCGGGCGCGGCTACAACATCGAAAGCCTGACGGTGGCGGAGGTCGACGCGCAGCGCCATTTCTCGCGCATCACCATCGTCACCACCGGCACGCCGATGGTGATCGAGCAGATCAAAAACCAGCTCCGCCGCCTGGTGCCGGTGCATCGCGTCACCGACCTGACGGTCGAGGGGCCGTCGCTGGAGCGCGAGCTGGTGCTGGTGAAGGTTAAGGGCACCGGCGACAAGCGCGTGGAATCGCTGCGCATCGCCGACATCTTCCGCGCCCGCGTGGTCGATTCCACCATCGAATCCTTCGTCTTCGAGATGACCGGCTCGACCGAGAAGCTGAACGCCTTCATCAACCTGATGCAGCCGCTCGGCATGGTCGAGGTGTCGCGCACCGGCGTCGTCGCCATTGCGCGCGGGCCCGAGGCGATCTGAGGCCGCCAATGGCTGGACCGATCGAATACGGACCGCCGATCCCGCTCGCGCTGGCGAAGCGCGTGGCGGAAAGGGCGGAGGCCGAGGCCGCCGCCAACGGCTGGGCCATGGTCATCGCCATCGTCGACAGCGCCGGGCACCTGGTCCTGCTGCACAAGATGGAGCATGCCCAGTTCGGCAGCATCGCCATCGCCGAGGGCAAGGCCAGGACCTCGGTCAACTTCAAGCGGCCCACCAAGGCCTTCGAGGAGACCCTGGCGGCGGGCGGCCTGGGGCTGCGCGTCCTG
>DATFDU010000049.1:0-5641 GCA_035251915.1 Dongiaceae bacterium
CGGCCGGATCGGCGAAATCGATGCGCGACCGAAAGTCACCCTGCTGTCGGTCTGCGCGAATTACCGCCGCAAGGGTGACGATGACGAATGGCAGGAAGACAGTCACTGGAACCGCGTGAGCGTCTTCAGCGAGGGCCAGCGAAAGCATATCGCCGACCGAGCCCAAGTCGGGGATCTGGTGCGCATTGCCGGGCGGCTCAAGGACAGCTCCTATGAACGCGACGGCGTGACCCATTACACAACCGATCGCATCGTCGAGGAATTCGGTATCCTCGCAGCCAAGGGCATGCCTGGCTGAATTGGCGGAGAGGGGAGGGCGCAACTGGCAGCGGCGCTCCACCACTTTGCGAGGATTAGTTGATGCCCCTAGCTGCTTCCCATCGCGCCAAAGCCATTGTCGAAGCCCTGGGCGGAACGTGGCGCGGGACGCGCGGCGAATGCCGTTGCCCGGCTCATGACGATCATGGCCCCAGCCTCTCAGTACGCCTCGGCGAGCGGGCGATCTTGTTCCACTGCTTTGCCGGCTGCGATACACGCGACGTTCTGACTGCCCTGCGCCGGCGCAAACTACACGATGCGGAACCGCTCACCCTGCCGCGCCTGAAGGCGGCGGTCGACCATCGCGCTCTTGCACTTCGGCTATGGAAGGCAAGCCAGCCCATAGCCGGCTCGCCAGCGGGCGATTACCTTGCCGCGCGCGGTCTTGCTCCACCCTATCCGCATTGTCTGCGCTACAATCCCCGCACCATTGTCGGGGCCGGTGACCAGCGCCGGTTTTTTCCGGCGATGATCGCCGCGGTCGAGAACGATCTGGGTGTCGTGGCCGTCCAACGGACCTGCCTCGATCTCGCTGACATCCTGCACAAACCCCTGCCAAAGCCGAAGATTGCCCTTGGCCTGCTTGGCGACGCGGCCATCCGTCTGGCGCCGGCCGGAGAGGAGCTTGGCCTTGCTGAGGGCATCGAAGACGCCCTTTCGGCAATGGCCTGGTTCGGAACGCCGACCTGGGCGCTGGGCGGCGTCGAACGCCTTGGGCTCGTCGCCATCCCCGAACAGGTCAAGCGTATCATCGTCTATGGCGATCGCGGTGCCGCCGCTGCCGCCATGCTCAAAAAAGCTCGCCCGCATCTCACAGCTAATGGACGCGAACTGGTGCTTCGGCTGCCGGAACGGCATGCGGACTGGAATGATGCTTGGCGCGCCCGCCAGGCCGCCTTTGCGGCCTGAGAGGGGAGGGGGCCTTCAGGCTGATGACCTGGCGCTGATGCCAGGTGTCAGACCCGGAGACACCCCATGGCCACACAACCCCTCGCGCTCACGCTGCCGCTCGATGATCCCGCCCGGACCGCTGCTCAAGGCATAGCCGACCGGCTGTCCGAAGGCCGTCCGGTTGCACGTAACGACCTCCTTGCCGGGATGACCTCCGCCTTCGGTGGCTCGAGCGCGGATGGCTCATGGTCATTGCGCGACGCCTACGATGTGCTCGAACTCGCGCAGATCCTGCATCTGAAGAACACGACACCCCCGGCAGATGCGAATGTGCGGCTCGCCCAGCTGATCGCCATGACGGCGGCGCTTCCCACGCACAGCGTACGTAGCGAAATGCAGGTCGCGTTCCAGCAATTCTCGACACCGGCACCGATCGGCTTCCTTGCCGCCAGGGCAGCCGCGATCACAGTACGCGATATCGTGCTCGAGCCCTCGGCCGGGACCGGGCTCTTGGCCGTACACGGTCATTTTGCCGGCGCTCGCCTTCTCCTCAATGAGATCGATGCCTGGCGCGCGCGTTTGCTGCGTCATGCCCTTCCCGAGGGCACATTGAGCACGCATGACGGCGAATTGATCGACGACATGCTCGATCCGCAACTGGTGCCGAGCGTCGTGCTTATCAACCCGCCCTTCTCGCGGAGCCAGGGACGGGGGCGCGACCGCCACGCTGCGCTTCGCCACCTGCGCTCCGCGCTCTTGCGCCTCGCACCGGGCGGGCGCTGCGCCGTCATTCTTCCCGATCGCATCGATACAGGGAACGCGGATTGGCTGCACGCCACCGCAGCCGCGCATCTCCGGCTGCATCTCGACCTGCCGCCCGATGCCTATGCCAAGCATGGCACCGGACAAGCGGTTCAGCTCATTCTCCTCGAAAAGGGCGGGGCAGGGGATTGTGTCCCACGCCAGACCTGTACGACGCTCGGCGCTGCGCTCGCGGCCATCGATGCTATGGCGACCCCGTGCGCCCCCAGGCCGCAACCGATCTCCCGCCCCAGCGGATTGTTCCGGAGCCTCACGCGGCAGACCCGCCCCGTAAGCTCGCGTGTGGCGGTGACCCTGCCCACGACCCGCACGGTCGCTTATCACCGTCTCGACGCGCCGGCGCCTGCGGGCGAACCGCAAGGCATTTACCTGCCCTATCGGCCGAGCCGTCTGCTGATTGCCGATGCCCGTGAGCACCCAAGCGCGCTGGTCGAATCGCAGGCAATGGGATCGATTGCCGCACCCCCCGTCGCTTATGAACCCGTGCTGCCGGCCAGGATCTTGGACGACGGCTTGCTCTCGGACGCGCAGCTCGAAACGCTGATCTACGCTGGCGCGGCGTTCGAGCGCAACCTTCCGGGCAGGTTCGTATCTAGCGAGGAGGGTCTTTCGCTGTCGCCGGCAGAGGCCGGCAACGCCTGTCGGACCGGCTTTTTCCTTGGCGATGGCACGGGCGCCGGCAAGGGGCGGCAGGTGGCGGGCGTCATCCTCGACCAGTGGTTGCGCGGCAACCGCCGCCACCTCTGGATATCCAAGAGCGAGACGCTGATCGAAGACGCGCGGCGCGACTGGTCGGCGCTTGGCGGCTTGCCGCTCGACATCCAGCATCTCAACCAGTGGAAGCTCGGCACCCCGATCGCGCTGGGCGATGGGATCCTCTTCCTGACCTATGCCACCCTGCGCTCCAACCGCGGTGACAGGGGCACGCGGCTGCGCCAGCTGATCGAATGGATGGGTGAGGATTTCAGCGGCGTCATCGTCTTCGACGAGGCGCATGAGATGGCCGGGGTGGCCGGTGGCGAGGGCCGGTTCGGCGCCACGAAAGGATCCGAACAGGGCATCGCTGGCGTGCGCCTCCAAAATCTCGCTCCGCGCGCCCGGATTCTCTACGCTTCGGCGACGGGCGCCTCGGACGTCAACAACCTCGCTTATGCGACACGCCTCGGATTGTGGGGACCGCACACGGCCTTCGCCGACCGGCGGGCCTTCGTGGAATCGCTTCGCCGCGGCGGCATCGCAGCGATGGAGTTGATTGCCCGCGACCTCAAGGCGCAGGGCCTCTATGCCGCGCGGGCGCTCAGCTTCGCCGGCGTCGAATATGACATCCTCGAGCATCGGCTCAGCGAAGAGCAGATCGCCGTCTACAATGCCTATGCCGATGCCTGGGCGATCATTCACAACAATCTGCAGGCCGCGCTCGTCGCTACGCGGGTCACCGACGGCTTCAGCGGTGCCACCTATAATAGCGGCGCCAAGGCCGCGGCATTGTCGATCTTCGAATCGACCAAGCAACGCTTCTTCGGCCAGACCCTGCTGTCGATGAAGCTGCCGTCGCTGATCCCGGCGATCGCCGCCGATCTCGCGCGCGGCGACTGCGCCGTCGTCCAGCTCGTGTCGACGTCGGAAGCGATGCTCGATCGTGCCCTTGCCGACCTGTCCCCCGAGGAGCGCGCCTGGCTCGACATCGAGCTGTCCCCGCGCGAATTCCTTGTCGACTATCTGACGGCGGCCTTTCCGGTGCGCCAGATGCGCACCTATACCGACGATAGCGGCACGGTGCGCTCGGAACCGATGATCGACGAGGCCGGGCAGCCCGTGCTGTGCCGGGAAGCGATGGCCATGCGCGACCAGCTCCTCGAGCAACTCTGTGCGCTGCCGGTGGTCGGCTCGACGCTCGATCATATCATCGGGCATTTCGGGACGGAGGCAGTGGCCGAGGTGACGGGTCGCAGCCGGCGGATCATCGTCGATGCCGAGGGCCGTCAGCGGATCGAACGGCGCAGCGCGCGCACGAATCTCGCGGAGACCGACAGCTTCATGCGCGGCGAAAAGCGCATTCTGATCTTTTCCGACGCCGGCGGGACGGGGCGGAGCTACCACGTCAGCCTCGACACGGCCAATCAGAGCCGCCGCATTCACTATCTCCTCGAGCCCGGTTGGCGCGCGGACGCTGCGATCCAGGGACTGGGCCGCACGCATCGAACCCACCAAGCCTGCCCGCCCCTGTTTCGGCCCGTTTCCACCGATTGCCGCGGCGAACGGCGGTTCATCTCGACCATTGCCAGACGCCTCGACAGCCTCGGCGCGCTGACCCGCGGCCAGCGCCAGACCGGCGGACAGGGACTTTTCGACCCTCGTGACAATCTGGAGTCCGACTTCGCGCGGGAATCGCTCGACCAGTGGTTTCGCCTGCTGTTCCAGGGGAAGCTTCAATCGGTGCGCTTCGATCAGTTCCAGGCGCTCACCGGGTTGAACCTGACGGGCGAGGGCGGTGGTCTCGTCGAGACGTTGCCCACGATCCAGCGGTGGCTGAACCGCATCCTGGCGCTGCGCATCGCGCTCCAGAACGCGATCTTCGACGAATATCTGGGCTTGATCGAAGCACGGGTGGAGAAGGCCCGTGAGGCCGGCACCCTCGATCTTGGCGTCGAGACGATCGCCGCCGATCGCATTTCGATCCTCGACCGCACGGTGATCCGGCGCGATTCCGTGAGCGGCGCCGAAACCGAAATCCTGCGCATCGAAACCGAGGAGCGATATCGGCCGCTGACCCTGGAACGCGCGAATTGGCTTTCGGCTGACCCGGAAGCGCGCCGATTGATCAACCCGCGTTCCGGTAAGGCCGCCATTTGCCGCCCGACCTTCTCGCTAACCGATGAAGAGGGGCAAACCGTGCGCCGGTATGAGCTGGTGCGGCCGACGCGCACCGAACGACACCGGCAGGACCTCTTCGCCGAAACCCATTGGACCGACGCGGACCGCGCGAGCTTTGACAATGCCTGGCAGGCCGAATGCGACGCAATGGCCGCGCAGACGCGCACGCAGATCATCTATCTGGTCACGGGCCTGCTGCTTCCGGTGTGGGGAAAGCTGCCCGACGATCATGTCCAGGTCTGGCGGCTGACGAGCGATGACGGCCAGTCACTTCTCGGGCGTCTTATTCCGGCGCCGCTGGTGGAGCGGATCGCTAGCGCATTCGGCATCGCCGCCCATGTCGAGATCGACCTAGGCGCGCGGGTCGAGCACGTTCGCACCTCGGGCGAGATCATGTCGATCGGGGCGCTTCGGCTGAAGCGGGCCTTGGTCGCCGGCGACCAGCGCCTCGAATTGCTCGACTGGAAGTCCGACGCCCTTTCTCATCTCAAGGCGGCAGGCTGCTTCACCGAGATCATCCAACACCGCACGCGGCTCTTCGTCCCACCGAGCCGCGCCGTCGAGATCCTTGGCGAGATAGCAGGCTGAACAGCGGCAGCGTCAAGCGATCGAAGAGAGGGGAGGGGGCCTTCGGCCGGGTGGGCCTGAGTGGCTCAAGCCGGCCGACGAGGTCGGCGCAACCCTCGAAGGAGACAACCGATGATCCAGTCCGTGAAGGTCAAGAACCTCTCGCTCT
>DATFDU010000050.1:0-3402 GCA_035251915.1 Dongiaceae bacterium
CCGGCCGGAAGGCGGCGAGGCATTGTGCCTGCGCGCCCTGTTCTCCTTCGTCTCGGCCTGGGCGCAGCCGAGGAAAGGCAAAGGCGCCGCCATCATCGCGCCCAAGCCCGCGCCGCGCCAGCGGCCGCTGAAGCAGCGGACGCGCAGAAGGCGCTGAGGTCCCACCAAGGAGAGGCCGTTCGATGCCGCAGTGCTTGTTCTGCCGGATCGTGGCCGGCGAGTTCCCGGCCGTGATCATCCATCAAGACGATCTCGTGATGGCGGTCGCCGACATCAATCCGATCCGGACCGGGCATACCCAAATCGTGTCACGCCAGCACATTCCCTATTTCGAAGACCTGCCGGAAACGACCGCGAGCCGCATCATCCATGTGGGACAGCGGCTGTCGCGGGCGATGAAGGGCCTCTACGGCGTGGAGCGCGTGGCGTTCGCGATGACCGGCGGCGATCACGCGCATGTGCATGCGCATGTGGTGCCGATGCATGACAAGACCGACATCACGTCGCGCCGATACATTGTCGAAGAGAAGATCACCTTCCGCTCGATGCCACGCGTATCCGATGAAGAATTGGCATCCAGCGCGGCCGCACTGCGCGTCGCGCTAGGACGCGTCTGAGTTAGTATCCTCGGCCGCGGTCGACGACGCCGTCCAATCCTTCGCCAGCCTCGAACTTGGCGATCTGCCTGGAGATGCGCCAGGCAGCGGAGCGGGGGTCGGTGATGCTGGCATTGTGCGGGGTGATGTAGAGCCGCTCGGTCGACCAGAAGGGATGATCCTTGGGCAGCGGCTCGGTCTCGAACACGTCGAGCGTCGCGGCCTGGATCTGACCCGACGCCATCGCCGCCGACAGGTCCGCTTCGACCAGGTGCCCGCCGCGCGCCGCGTTGATGACGCTGGCGCCGCGCGGCAGCTGCGCGAACAGCGCGGCATTGAGGATGCCGCGCGTCTCCGGCGTCAGCGGCAGTAGGCATACGAGGATCTCGGTTGCGGCGAGAAATGCCGGCAGCTGGTCGAGGCCGTGGAAGCATTCGACGTTCGGCAGCGACTTGGGCGAGCGGCTCCAGCCGCGCACCTTGAAGCCGAACTCCGCCAGCTTGGCGGCCGCGGCGGTACCCAACTCGCCCAGGCCCATGATCCCGATGGTGCGGTCCCACGGCGCCGGATAGGTGTGCGGACGCCACGCGGCGCAGCTCTGCGCCGCTTCCAGCTCCCACACCTTGCGGTGATGGAACAACGACTGCCACAGCACGTATTCGACCATGCCGCGGGTCAGACCCGGCTCTACCATCCGCACCAGCGGCACGCCCTGTGGCAACGTCGGATCGGCCAGCAGGCGGTCGACGCCGGCGCCGAGGCAGAAGATCGCCTTCAAGTCCGTCATGGCGGGCCAGATGCCGCGCGTCGCCTTCCAGGCCAGGCAATAAGGAATGCCGGAAAGGTCGGCGCCGGGATCATGCGGGCGGAAATCGATCTCTGGCGCGATCTCGGCGAACGCCCGGGCCCAGGGCTCCACGCGCTCGCCGGCGCCGACGAACAGCAAGGTGCGGCTCATTGCCGGATCTCTTCCAGGTGGCTGACTTCGAGGTGCAGCGCCGCATCCAGCAGCGCCTTGGTGTAGTCCGCCTTGGGCGCTTCGAAAACCTGCTGCGCGGTGCCGGTCTCCACCACCTTGCCGGCGCGCATCACGATGACGCGGTCGCTCATGGCGCGGATGACGCGCAGGTCGTGGCTGATGAAGAGATAGGTGAAGCCGTGCTTCTTCTGCAGGTCGCGCAAGAGATCGACGATCTGCGCCTGCACCGACATGTCGAGCGCCGAGGTCGGCTCGTCGAGCAGGATCAGCTTGGGCTTCAGGATCAGCGCCCGTGCGATCGCGATGCGCTGGCGCTGGCCGCCGGAGAATTCGTGCGGGTAGCGGTGCCGCGTCTCGGGATCGAGCCCGACCTCCTTCAGCGCGGCCACCACCGCGGCGTCGCGCTCGTCGTGGTCGGTCATCAGGCCGTGGACATCGAGTCCCTCCTCCACGATCTCCGCCACCGACAGGCGCGGCGACAGCGAGCCGTACGGGTCCTGGAACACGATCTGCATCTCGCGGCGGATCGGCCGCAGTTCGCTGCGCTTCAGGGTCTCGATGTTGCGCCCCATGAACACGATCGGCCCCTCTGACTCGACCAGCCGCAGCAGGCCGAGCGCCAGGCTGGTCTTGCCGGATCCCGATTCGCCGACGATGCCGACGGTCTCGCCGCTGCGGATGTCGACCGAGACGCCGTCCACTGCTTTCACATGATCGACCACGCGGCGCAGGACGCCGGCCTTGATCGGGAACCAGACCTTGAAGTCGTTGGCGCGGATCAGCTCGTCGCCGAATGCGGCGCTGTCCGCCTTGGGCCGCGGCTGCGCCGCCAGCAGCTGCCTGGTGTAGGGATGCTGCGGCGCCTTGAATAGCGCTTCGGTCGTCGTCTGTTCGACGATCCGGCCGTTCTGCATCACTGCCACCTCGCGCGCCATCGTGCGCACCATGATGAGGTCGTGGCTGATCAGCAGGATCGCCATGCCGAGCTCGGCCTGCAGCTCGCGCAGCAGCTTCAGGATCTGCGCCTGGACGGTGACGTCGACGGCGGTGGTCGGCTCGTCGGCGATCAGCAGGTCGGGCTTGTTGGCGAGCGCCATCGCGATCATGACGCGCTGACGCTGGCCGCCGCTGAGCTCGTGCGGGAACGCGCTCATGCGCTTCTCCGCATCGCGGATCTGCACCAGCTTCAAAAGCTCGATCGCTTCCTTGCGCGCCGCCTCGCGCGACAGGTCGCGATGCAGGGTGAGCGTCTCGACCAGCTGCCGCTCGATCCGGTGCAGCGGGTTGAGCGAGGTCATCGGCTCCTGGAAGATCATGGAGATGTTGTTTCCGCGTACCTCGCGCAATCGCTCCGGCGGCGCGGTCATCAGGTCCTCGCCGCGGAACAGGATGCGGCCCGAGGGATGGCTCGCCGAAGGATAGGGCAGCAATTTCAGGATCGACAAGGCAGTGACCGACTTGCCGGAGCCGGACTCGCCGACCAGAGCCTGGGTCTCACCACGCTCGATGACGAAGTTGACGTTATCGGCGACCACCCGGCCGCGGAAGGCGACCGACAGATTCTCGACCTTGAGCAGCGGCGCGTTTCCGTCGGGACCGCTCATGCTATGGATTTCCGGGGATCGAATGCATCGCGGATCGCCTCGCCGACGAAGATCAGCAGCACGAGCATGCCGCCGATGACGAGGAATCCGGTAATGCCAAGCCAGGGCGCCTGCAGATTCTCCTTGCCCTGCTGCAGCAGTTCGCCCAGCGATGGAGAGCCGGGCGGCAACCCGAGACCGAGGAAATCGAGTGCCGTCAGCGTCGTCACCGAACCCGACAAGG
>DATFDU010000051.1:0-4173 GCA_035251915.1 Dongiaceae bacterium
CGCCGATTGCGAAAGTCGCGCTCGACCGGATCAAATTTGCGAACCAGCCTCTCCAACGCTTCTGGCCGGGGAGATTGTGCTTCGCTCAGTCTTGGCGGCGCTTCGATGAACGGATCTGCATTAGCAGACATGCCGCTCAGGGGCGGCATGCGAAACTCGAGCGCTTGGGGATGGTCGGAAAGATATCGGTCAATAGCGCCGAAGATGGCCCCCTGGGAATGCGTATATGGCTTGTAGCCATCGATCCACGGGATCCCGAGCTCGCGGAGGACAGCAGATATGTTCATGTGCTTGAACTCGACCGATCCCTTCGTACGGCCGATCTGCTTCATCAGTGCTCGGCGATGAGCCGCCTTTACATAGGCCTCACCATCCTGCTCGGCATCCCGCATCGCAAAATAGTCCGCAACGATGAGGTCAAGCTCCTCATCGCTCCAATCGGAGCCGCTTTTGGCTTCATCGGCCATCCCGCTGCGCTGTCCCCCGCATCCCGATGCCGCATGGCGCAAATGAGAGAAGGGTACAGCGAGAGTTTGACTTCCGCAATTTCCTTTGGTCGCAAGATGCGCCCAACTTCTCAGCCCCTCCCCCTGTCCGGCGAGCACGGGGAGAGGGAGTTGCGCACAGAAGGGGGGTTACACGAACCGCCCCGCCTGGTAGTCCGCGATCGCCTGGCGGATCTCGTCGGGCGTGTTCATCACGAACGGCCCATACTTCGCGACCGGCTCGCGCAGCGGGCGGCCGGCGACCAGGATCAGGCGGCCGCCCTTTGGGCCGCCTTCGACCGTCACGCCATCGCCGAGGCTGAGGACCGCGAGCTGGCCGCGCTCCACCAGCTGCGCTTCGGAGCCGATCCGCGCCGTGCCTTCGAACACGTAGGCGAAGGCGTTGTGCTCCGCCGCGACCGGCACGCTGGCCTTCACCCCGGCCGGCAGCGTGATGTCGAGATAGGTGGGATCGGTCGCGACGTTGGTGACCGGGCCGCTGACACCATCGAAGCTGCCGACCAGCACCTTCACCTTGGTGCCGTCCGCGCGCTCGACCACCGGGACGTTCTCCGGGTCGATGTCCTGGTAGCGCGGCTTGGTCATCTTGTCCTTGGCCGGCAGGTTGACCCAGAGCTGGAAGCCCTGCATCAGCCCTTCCTCCTGCTCCGGCATCTCGGAATGGATGATGCCGCGGCCCGCCGTCATCCACTGCACCGAGCCGGGGCGCAGCAGGCCGACATTGCCCTGGTTGTCGCCATGGCGCATGCGCCCGGCGAGCATGTAGGTCACGGTCTCGAAGCCGCGATGCGGATGGTCCGGGAAGCCGCCGACATAGTCGGCGCCCTTGTCGGAGCCGAACTCGTCCAGCATCAGGAACGGGTCGAGATCGGGCAGCGCGGGCTGGCCGATGACGCGCGTCAGCTTGACGCCCGCGCCATCGCTGGCGGCGCGGCCGCGGATCGTGGTGACGACCCGGCGCTCCGCATTGATGGTGGACTGAACCCTAGCCTGACTCATGATCTCTTCCCTCCAGACGGTGGGGCTAACCTAGGCCATTCATATAGGGTCCGCAGCCCTCGCCGAGTATGGGCCTGGCCGGGACATATTGTTCGCAAGCAGTGAACAATTACGGCTGCAGCGTCGGACTGGTGTTGGGCGGCGGCAGCTCCTCGATCTCCGCCTCCGCCACCTCGGCCGACAGCATGTCGCCCTTGATCGGCAGCTTCTCGCCCAGCCACAGCGCATTGACCAGGTGATCGTCGTGCGGCCGCCTGGTGTTGGGATGCACCAGCACCGAGAGCCCCATCCGATTCAGCATCAGCCACGGCACGAAGCGCGGAAACAGCTCGACCGCGAACGCCACTTGGTACATCGGCTTCCCATGCGGCCCGACCGGCTGGTCGTGCCAGGAGCCGAGGCGCGCCACGAAACGCTCGCCGATCAGCGTGCGCAGGCGCTCGGCGCGCGCCCGCGCCTCGCCCGGATCGAAATAGATGTGGGCGTGGTACGAGGTGATCGCGCTCAAGGGCAGCGGTTGGTCGGCCATCGGGATTATCTACCGCCCTCCGCCGGGCCCGGCAAGGACACCGGAACGACACAATCCCTTTCCACGTTCTCTCCCCGGCGACGATAGCGACGGGAGCCGGATCATATATGAAGGGCGGGAAGACATTCAGGCGATGGTTCCGCCCGCTTCTGCTGGTGATCGCGACCGGTTTCTTCGTCAGCCTCTACCAGTCCTGGATCCGCGTCCCGGCCAACTTCGCGCCGTGGGGCGACGTGGAGCTGGAGCAGCCGCCGGGCTGGCTGGCGCGGATGCAGATCAACAGCCTCGCCGCCGATCCGCCCGCCTGCATCGCGGCGCTCGACCGCTCGGCGCTTTCCTACCGCCGCACGCCGGTCAGGCCGATCGTCGATGGCTGCGGGCTGGAGGCCGCCGTCCGCCCGATGCAGTCCCGGATCGCCTACAACCGGACGTTCGACGTGACGTGCGGCATGATGGCGGCGCTCTACTGGTACGAAGCGGCGCTGCAGCACCTCGCCGTGCAGCACCTCGGCAGCAAAATTGTGCGCATCGACCAGCTCGGCACCTATGCCTGCCGCAATGTCAACAGCGCCGCCTCCGGCCGGCGCAGCCAGCACGCCACCGCCAATGCCATCGACATCGCCGGCTTCCGCCTCGCCGACGGGCGCCGGATCTCGATCCTCGACGACTGGGGCAAGGACACGGCGGAAGCCCGCTTCCTTGCCGCGGCGCGCGACGAAGCCTGCCGGTTCTTCAATGTCGTGCTCAGCCCGGACTACAACCGGCTGCACGCAAACCACTTCCATCTCGATCTCGGCGGCTTCCGGATGTGCCGGTGAACGAACTGCTCACGCGACCTTGGTGCCGGCCAGCTCATTGATGCGATCAGCGAGATCCCGGCAGTCCTGGATCATCTGGTCCAGGGCGAAGCGCAGGGCGAAGATGCGCCCGGCATCCTCGGCGGCGAGCGTCTGGGTCATCTTGTCCTTCCACACCGCATCCATCTCGGCGACGTAGTCGCGCAGTGCGTTCTCCAGCCGCTCCAGGCTCGGCGCGGCCTGCCGCGTGCCCAGCGCCTCCGCCATGGCGCGCAGCAGGTTGCTGCCGGCATCGCGCACGCCGGTGAGCTTGGGCAGCAGGCGCGGCGCCAGCACGCCAGGCAGCGGCTTGGCGGTGGCGCGGCCGACCATCACCAGGTCGTGGCGCAGGCGGTAGAGCGAGCGCACCAGCGGCTCCGGGTCGGGCGAGTCGGTGAGCCAGCTCTTGCGCTCGCGCACCGCCTCCTCGACCGCGGCGTCCGCCTGCGACAGCGCCTTGCGGACCGCGGCATGCTGCGCGCGCAGGCCGGGCCGGCCGGCGTCGCCGGTCAGGCCCTCGAACAGCGACACCATCAGGTCGGCATTGAGATCGGCCGCCTTGGCCGCGATCCGCGCCAGCGCGTGGTGCGCCCTTGCCGGCAGCACCAGCAGCGCCGTCGCAAGGCCCACCACGCTGCCGACCGAGATCTCGAGAATCCGCTCCAGCGCATAGGTGAGCGGCGGCGACGCCGCGCCGGACAGGGGCACCAGCACGATGAAGGCGGTGATCGGCGCCGCCTTGAAGCTCGGCCTGACGGCGGCGAGCAGCGCCAGCGGCAGGATCGCCGCCACCATCGCCGCCGCGAGCTCGGTGGTGGTGCCGTGCGGAATCAGCAGCGCGATCGCTGCGCCATAGAGCGCGCCCGCCATGGTGCCGAGCAGCCGGTCCACCGCCGCCTTCAGCGACCCGCCGACGCTGGTCTGCATCACGATGATCGCCGTGATCACCGCCCAATAGCCATGCGCGAAGCCGAGCAGCTTCGCCAGCGCAAACGCCAGCACCGCAGCGGTGGTGACGCGCACGGCGAGGCGCAGCTCGGGGCCTCGGGCGGCAAGAGATTGGAGGATGGTCGGCAATGATGATTCCAACAGTACGACTCAGACGCCATCATTATTCCCCTTCCCCCCTTGCGGGGGAAGCATGCGAAGGCTTGGCGAACGCAGTGAGCTTAGCCGAAGCTGGATGGGGGGTCGCGCCGCCAGGCGCGCAGCGCGGCAGCGCTAACATTGAGGGGCCGCGGTTGATTCGTTGTCTCTCAGCCACTTCGACGAGGCTTCGACGACGGCGAAGTCTCCAAGCTGT
>DATFDU010000052.1:0-2346 GCA_035251915.1 Dongiaceae bacterium
TGCTTCATGATTTCCGGCAATGCCGAAGGTCTCGCGCAGACGGTCGAGGGATTTCAGTGGATCCGGCTCGCGCCTCACGACGCCTTCCATATGCCGGGCCGCGCCAAGCAAGCGTTCCGCAACCATTGGCCCGAACCGGCGGTGATGATTGCCATTGCCACTGCGCGCCGCGGCAGGTTTTTCCTCGAAGTGGGCAAGCCGGTGTTGCCGACATTGCGGCCTGCCAGTCCTCCAACGCCTGAAGCGGTTCGCGACTTTCTGGAGACCGCCGCGCGCTACGGCTATTGGATCGCGACGCGAGAGGAGAACTTTCAGGTCGGTATCGATCTGCCGGCGGCGGCGCCATGGCCTACGGGGCGGAGAATCCGTTAGGGCGCTCCGGGTAAGGCCCGCCAACCTCGGCACTCGCGTCCAGCAGGGCGGCCATGTGGGACAGACCGGTCTGGCAACGGGCCCACACCTGCATTGGGGCATGAACTGGCTGGATGTGCGGCTCGACCCGGCCTTCTGGGTGCCGCCGCAGCTGGCCCAGAACTGATCCGGGACTGATCCGGCGCTTACACTCCGTTAAGCAATCCAATCAATAATCGTTTATGCAATTTGGCCTGGCCGCATGTCCGATCGGCTGGGCCACGGCGTTTATGGGGATTCTACGGGGGGATTCCGTGGCGAAGGTTGTCTCTAATTCCGCGTTCGGTCATGGCTTTCTCCGGAATCTCGGCATCAGCCGCAAGTTCCTGGTGGTCTTCGCCGTCCTGATGGTGAGCCTCGCGGCGGTCGCCTCCATCAGCATTACCGGCATGCGCACCATCTCCGGCACCTTCGACAGCGCCGCCGACGCCTACGCCGCGTCGAAGCTGGCGGCGCGGATCGAAACCAACGTCTCGCGTGTGATCGCCGCGCAGAACCAGTATCTGCGCGAAAGCGGCGATGAGCAGGCGCAGGCGGTAACCGTCGGCATCGACGAGATGAAAAAGAACGTGGCGGGCCTGTCGGAGCTGACCCAAGGTACCGAGGTGGCGGACAAGGTGGCAAAGATCGCCGGCATCGTTGATAAGTACGCCAAGGACTTCGCCGGCATGCGCACGGCGCGCGAGAGCCACAAGGCGGCGGTGGACGAGGCTGCCAAGCGATCGGAATCGCTGTCCGCCGCCTTCGCGGCGCTCGCCGAAGGTGCGGCGCAGGGCGGCACCTTGAGCCTGATCCGCAAGGCGGTCGCCGCCTATGGCACATTCTCCAGGCTGAACGTCGAGATCACGCGCTATTCCTGGTCCATGTCGGCGGTCGACAGCACGCCCGCCGGCTACGACCTCGAGCTGCTGGAGAAGCAGATCGGAGAGATCAAGACCTATGCGGTTCTCGGCAATGTCGGTCAGCAGTATCAGGCCGTCGCCGCCCAGCTCGAGGCCTTCAAGGAGGCCTTCCAATCGATCGGGGAGGCCACCACGACGCTCAACGTCAGCCGGCGCGACCTCGCGCGCATGGACGGCAGCATCCTCACCGAATCGGTGGCGCTGAGCGATGCTTTCGCCAAGACCTTCGATGCGGCCAAGAACGATCTCGAATCCGCCATCGGCAAGGCCATGAACATGCTGATGGTGCTGGCGTTTGCGGTCGCCGTGGTGGCCGGCACGCTGATCTGGGTGATCAGCCGCTCGGTCGCCGGCCCGATCGGCACGCTGACCGACGCGATGGCGCGCCTCGCCAAGCGCGACTGGTCGGTCACGGTCAAGGGACTGAGCCGCAAGGACGAGATCGGCCGCATGGCCGGCGCGCTGCAGGTCTTCAAGGAGACCGGCCAGGCCGCCGACCAGATGCAGGCGGACATGGAAGCCGAACGGGCGCGCAGTGGCGAGGAGCAGCGCGCCGAGATGCTGGCGTTCGCCGACCGGTTCGAGAAGGCGATTGGCGCCGTCGTCCAGCGCGTCGGCAACTCCGCGCGCGAGATGGCGGACCTGTCGGAGCAGCTGGCCGAGGGCGTCGAGCGCACCAAGCAGCGCTCGGCCTCCGCCGCCGACGCCTCGCAGGGCGCCGCGACCAACGTGCAGACGGTGGCGGCCGCGGTCGAGGAGCTGACCACCACGGTGCAGGAGATCTCGCGCCAGGTGGTCGAATCGCACAACGCGACCACCGAGGCGGTGGCTGTCGCCGGCCAGGCCGACACCGAGGTCGGCCAGCTGTCGGAGGCGGCCGCGCGCATCGGCGACGTCACCAAGCTGATCAACGACATCGCCGAGCAGACCAACCTGCTGGCGCTCAACGCCACCATCGAGGCGGCGCGCGCCGGCGATGCCGGCAAGGGCTTCGCGGTGGTCGCCGCGGAGGTGAAGAACCTCGCGCAGCAGA